>JBBQYT010000228.1:0-4864 GCA_038208385.1 Longimicrobiales bacterium
CGCATGGCCATCGCCTGAAACAAACGCGGGGATCACACCCCCGACAACTTCCACGTTAGTGGCGATATCGACCGGGGCGGCCGTGCCTTTCGCAATCGACAGCGTGCCGACGGATGCGTCCCACTGCGGCCAGCCATTGCGCGGGGTGTAGCGGATGGTCACACCGTTGGAAATGCGCTGGAGAGCTTTCGAGCCCGCGCCAGGATGGAGTGCTGCGCCGCGGTCGTGTGCGAGGCCGACAAACTGTTGTGCAACGCTCCTGAGCTGCGGGCCTGGGCCCGGCGTTTCCGCCAACCACGCGCTGAGCGCGTCAGGATCGCGATCCCCCAGGGACTCGAGCGCTTTGCTTTGCACGCGCTCGTCAGGATCGTGAAGCCCGAGGACCAGCAGTTGCGGGACGGTGCTGTCGTTGAGGGCCAGCAGCAGGCGCAGGGACTGCGCGGTGAAGGCGCGCACGAGGACGCTTTTGTCCGCCATCGCTCTACCGAACACAGACGGCACGAACATGAAGCCCTCGCCCAGCCGCATGAGGGCGTGGCCGCGCGTGAGCTCCGCGACCGTCGTATCCACTGCGATGGCGGCAAGCAGGTCCTCGTACTGACCGACCATGTTGCCCTGCAGGGAGTCGAGCGCAAGCAACTGCGTCTGGTTCGGCGATTCGACAGCGAGCAATTGCCGGACTCGTTGTTCGTTCGACAACGTTTGCGCGTTGAGTGTTGTAGTTGCACAGGCAGCCAGCACAGAGAATGCTGCAAGCGCACACAGCGTCGTGTTACGTTTCATGATCGCTGGTTCGGAGGTGCGAATTCGAGCGGCGTACGTTCCGCCGCACCTGGAGTGAAGCTGCCCAGCACGCGCGGCCCCGCGGCACCTGTCGCCTCGGGTACGTTTGCCGGTATGCGGTGCACGTGCGCCCAGGCAAAAGCCGCGAACGCGAGTGCTTCCTTGGCATCGGCATCGATGCCGAGCGTGTCGCCCGGAAAGACGGGGATTGGCGCGAGCTGGTCCCGGAGCATCCGCATCAGCGTCGCGTTGCGCGCGCCACCGCCCGTGATGACAATTTCATCGACCCCTCGCTGCGCCAGCCAGTCGTGACATGCGCGCGCAATGCTGTACGCAGTGAGTGCGGTGAGCGTCGCAATGAAATCGTCCCATTCGACATCGCTTGCGGGTGCTACGCGCTGGACCAGCTTCTCGACGTATGGCCTGCCGAAAATTTCGCGGCCTGTCGACTTTGGCGGTTTCTGCTCGAAGAACGAATGCGTGAGCAGCTCATCAAGGAGCGTTTGATCGACCGTGCCACGCGCCGCGCGCGCCCCCCCATCGTCATATGTCTGCATTCCGCGCGTTGCGATTTCGACTGCCGCATCCATCAGCGCGTTGCCGGGTCCTGTGTCGAACGCGAGCAGCGGCTGCGGATCCTCACGCGCAGGCAGCCACGTGAGGTTCCCCATGCCGCCGATGTTCTGCAGCACGCGTCGCTTTCCCGGCGCCGAAAACAGTGCGCGATCCATCCACGCGACCAGCGGTGCGCCTTCGCCGCCCGCGGCAACGTCGCGCGAGCGAAAGTCGCTGACGACCGGAATGCCTGTGCGCTCGGCAATCGTGGCGGCATCTCCGATCTGCAATGTCGCGCCGCGCGAGCCATGCTTCGGCGGACGATGCCAGACGGTCTGGCCGTGCGAGCCGATCACGTCGACATCGACTGCAGCAATGCGCGCACGCCCGCAGACCGCGAGCGCTGCCGTTGCAAACCATTCACCGATGAGTGCGTGAACATCGCAGATCGCGGCAGTGCCACCACGCACGATCGAATCATGGATAAGCTTGCGTTGCTCTGCGGAGTACTGTGTCGAGACGAACTCGATGAGCTTCCAGCTCAGGTCGGCCGCGGAGCTGCCGTCGATCTCGACGAGCGCGGCGTCAATGCCATCGAGCGATGTTCCCGACATCAACCCGATCGCGCGCAGCTTCATGCGCCGGAGCCTGTGGATGCGCGCTTCACATCGCCTACAATACTCGAAATGACACCGCCTGATTCCGCGAGCTTCGCGCGCGCCTGGTCTGCAGTGAGATTCAGCTTGCCCATCACGAGCGCAGTCTTCACGTGACCACCCGCGCCGTCGAGCAACTCCGCAGCAACAGGCCGCTCGACGCCGATCGTCTCCATGATGATCCGCTGACCGCGATCGAGCAGTTTGCCGCACGTCACCTGCAAATCCACCATCAGGTTGCCAAACACTTTGCCGAGCAGAACCATCGATGATGTCGTAATCGTATTCAGCACGAGCTTCGTTGCCGTGCCGGCCTTCATGCGCGTCGAACCGGTGATGACTTCGGGCCCGACGAGTGGCGCAATGACGACGTCGTGTGTTTGGCGCAGCTGGTCGGATGGCGGAGTGCAGAGCAGGAGGCCCGTGCGTGCGCCGCGCTCACGTGCGCGGGCAAGGGCGCCGTGGACGTAGGGAGTGGTGCCGGACGTCGCAATGCCGAGAACAAAGTCCTTGTCGTTCACTTCGTGCTCGTCCATCACGGCCGCGCCGTCCTCCGGCCTGTCCTCGGCACCTTCCTGCGCGCGCACCAGCGCTGCGTATCCGCCGGCGATAATGCCCTGCACCATTTTCGGGTCGGTCCGGTAGGTTGGGGGCATCTCGGAGGCGTCGAGCACGCCCAGCCGGCCGGACGTCCCGGCCCCGACATAGTAGAGCGTGCCGCCGCGACGGAACGAATCGACCACGAGCTCGATACAACGAGCAATCGCTTCACGCTCACCGTGCACAGCCTCCGCCACCTTACGGTCCTCCGCATTGATGAGATCGACGATCTCAATGGCCGTGAGATTGTCAATGTTCATGCTGCGCGGATTGCGCTGCTCGGTGAGCCTGCTGTCGAGGGGTTTCGGGGTGCTCATGGGCTTGCCGTTCGGGCCTTCCATCCGCATTGTGAGCGAGCGCGTAAGTTTATCCGTGCGACTATGTTCCGGCAACACACCGACGCGCATCGAGTCACGAAAACCGGCTTCCCGAGACAATGAACCAGCTATTAGCGGCCGCCGAAGTCTTCAAGGACCAGCTCATCGCGGTCCGGCGTGATCTACACCGCCATCCGGAGCTGGCGTTCCGTGAGGAACGGACCGCACGGGTCATGGCGGAGGCATCCGCGGCTCTCGGCTACAGAATCAGGCGCGGCGTAGGCAGGACCGGCGTCGTCGCGGAGCTCGAAAACGGCCACGGCCCCGTCGTCGCCCTGCGGGCGGACATGGACGCACTGCCAATCGACGAGCAGAACGACGTCGATTACCGTTCGACAGTGCCCGGCGCGATGCACGCCTGCGGTCACGACGCGCACATGTCGATGCTGCTCGGCGCCGCGCGCCTCCTCGCCGAGGCGAAGGTTCGCGGCGAGTTGCCCGCCGGCACCGTCCGCCTGCTCTTCCAGCCGTCCGAGGAATCCTCCGACGATGAGAACAAGAGCGGCGCGGTGCGGATGATCGAGGACGGGGCGCTGAAGGGGGTCGATGCCGTGTTCGGACTGCACATTGGCGGGCACCTCGAGGCAGGAAAGGCGTTCCTGGTCCAGCCGGGCCCCATCATGGCGGGGTCTGTGACGTTCTCCGGTGTCATCCTGGGGAAGAGCGCGCACGCGGCGCGCCCCCAGGAAAGCGTCGACGCCATCGTCCTCGCCGCACACGTAGTGCTCGCGGCGCAGAACGCCGTGTCCCGCGGCATTGCACCGCGCGATGAAGGCGTCCTCAGCATTGGAATGGTGAACGGCGGCGTCGCCGAAAACATCATCGCGGAGCAAGTGACGCTGCGCGGAACGATCCGTTATTTCGAGGAGTCCGTGCGCGACGCACTTGTTGCGAGCCTCGAACGCTCCTTTGCATTGGCGGACACGCTCGGTGGCTCGCACAGGCTGGATCTGCAGCACGGCTATCCACCTGTCGTAAACGATGGCGCGATGGCCGGTGTCGCACGCGAGGCAGTGATCCAGACACTTGGCGCGGATGCGATTGGTGCGCTGGACCCCTGGATGGGCGCAGAAGACTTCGCGCTGATGCTGCAGGAAGCGCCCGGCTGTTTCTTCTGGCTCGGTGGCGCGCCCAGCTCACCGCGGGAGCATCACCACCCGCGCTTCGACATCGATGAGGCGGTGTTGCCGAAGGGTGCGAGCGTTCTCGCCGCATGCGCAATGTCCGCATTGCAGGTCCGGTAGTTTTTTCTGCGTTAGGCATCACAAAACCTGAAGGAAGAAGCAAGTACTATGAAGCGATTGTACATTATTCTTGTCGGCTTGGTGGTTTTCGTTGCACCTTCTGTAAATGCGCAGGCCGTCCCGGCGAAAAACTGGGTGAGTGGATGGGCTGGCGCCGTTCTCGATCCGCCGAACTTGCTCGATCCAAAGACGGGCTCACGCTGGGAGATGGGCACCGGGCTCTCGTTTGGTGCGGGCTTGCACCACCAGGTTGGGCAGGGCCTCATGATCGGTTTCGATGGTTCGTTTGCACCGTCGATCCCGTTCGAGTTCCATAATCAGGATACCGATGTACTGATTCAGCCGAAGGACAACGCGAAGATTGCGAGCGCAATGCTTTCGGCGCGCCTGCAGTACGGCGGTGGTGGGTCATTCGGGATCTATCTGAACGGCGGCGTCGGCGGTTTTTTCTGGGATGTGCCCGCGCTGGTCGGACCGATCTCGACATGCCAGTGCATTGGGACACCGGCCCATTGGGATAGCGATGTTGGCCTGCTGACGGGTGCGGGCTTCGAATACCGTCTGGCACCCCGCTCGGCCGTCTTTCTCGAATGGGGACGCTTCTGGGTTTTTCACGAGCATGAAGGCGTATCGAGCAACTCGATCAAGT
>JBBQYT010000229.1:0-4863 GCA_038208385.1 Longimicrobiales bacterium
GTGCTCGTGCGCGCGACATCCGACATCCCGGTTGCGCGCGGCCTCGGATCCTCCGCAGCTGCAGTGGTTGCGGGTGCTGTCGCCGCAAACGCACTGCTCGGTCTCGGCCTTAATGACACGGCCGTGGCAACACTCGCAACCCGGATCGAGGGTCATCCCGACAACGTTGCAGCAGCCGTATTCGGTGGCGCGACACTCGCACTCGCAGGCCACGGCAGTGATACAGGCATCATCGTCAAACAATTGCAGGTGCACGACGACATTTGCCTCGTACTCGCAGTGCCGCCGTTTCCATTCGAGACGAAGCGCGCACGCGCACTGCTGCCCGCTCAGGTGTCACACACCGACGCGCGCCGGGCCGCCGCACTGAGCGCCGCACTCGTGCACGGACTCGCCACCGGCGATGCAGAAGCGCTGGCACTCGGACTCGATGATGTGCTGCACGTGCCGTATCGCCGCGCCCACATCCAGGGCTACGACGAAGTGACGAAAGCCGCACGCAACGCCGGCGCATTCGGTGCAACCATCAGCGGCGCAGGGTCAACACTAGTCGCAGTTGCACCATACAAAAAGTCAGAAGCAGTACAAGCAGCAATGAAAGAAGCGTGGTCAAAAATGAGCGTGGATGCCGAGGTATTCGTAAGCACACGCGCCCGCCCCTACAGCGTGTCGATCCACCGCGAATGCGATGAATCAGTGACGAGTGACGATTGACGATAGACGATAGACGATAGACGATAGACGATAGACGATAGACGATAGACGATAGACGATAGACGACTCACAAGGAGCAAAAAAGTGGCGATCACCCTGCATCTACCAACCGTCCTGGCCAAACTGTCCGGTGGCAAGGATCTCGAAGTCAACGGAGAAACCGTAGGCGATGTCGTCGCAGACATTGCGGCACGTTTTCCAGGCCTTGGCGCACGTCTGCGCGATGAGGACGGGAACCCATATCCGTTCGTGACGTTTTATCTGAATGATGAAGACATTCGCTTTCGCGACGGCTTTGCAACGCCGCTCGTGAACGGCGACGAGCTCACGGTTGTGCCCGCAATCGCAGGAGGTTGAGCGTGGCGGATCCGAAGATCAGCAGGACCAACGGCAAGCACCCGGGTGGTGCGCGGCACGCCGAAGATCTCTCGCAGGAGGAGATCCTTCGCTACAGCCGGCATTTGATTGTTCCCGAAATTGGTTTGTCCGGACAAAAGAAGCTCAAGCAGGCGCGCGTGCTGCTCGTCGGCGCCGGCGGTCTCGGCTCACCGCTCGGACTCTACCTCGCCGCGGCAGGCGTCGGACACCTCGGCATCATCGACTTCGATGTCGTCGACTTCACCAACCTGCAGCGCCAGCTGCTGCACGGAACGAAAGATGTCGGCCGGCCTAAGCTCGATTCTGCACGCGACCGCATTCATGACATCAACCCGGGCGTTGTGGTCGAGGGCCACGAAACGCGGCTCACGTCCGAAAACGCGCTCGAGATCATGAACGACTACGATGTCATTGTTGACGGCACGGACAATTTTCCGACGCGCTATTTGACCAACGATGCGTGTGTGATCCTCGGCAAGCCGAATGTGTATGGCAGCATCTACCGTTTCGAGGGTCAGGCATCGGTGTTCGCGACGACGGATGGCCCGTGTTATCGGTGTCTGTTCCGCGAGCCCCCGCCGCCAGGACTGGTTCCGAGCTGCGCCGAGGGTGGCGTGCTGGGCGTACTGCCCGGCCTCATCGGCACAATCCAGGCGACAGAAACACTGAAGCTTCTGCTCGGCATTGGCGAGCCGCTGATCGGCCGGCTGCTGCTCGTTGACACACTCGCGATGAGCTTCCGCACCGTGAAGGTCCGCAAGGATCCGAAGTGCCCGGTGTGCGGTACGCGCGAACAAAAGGTGCTGATCGATTACGTTGGTTTCTGTGGCATCGTCCCACATTCGGAAGATGCCGACAGTGACATCCCCGAAATTCTCCCGTCAGAACTTGCAGAGCGCCTGAACCGCGGCGACGAGTTCGACCTGATCGATGTGCGCGAGCCCCACGAGTGGGACATTGCACACATCCCCGGCGCGCGCCTCGTCCCGCTCGATTCCATCGTGTCGGCATTGTCATCGCTCGATTCCGCTCGAGAGATCGTGGTGCATTGTAAGATGGGTGGTCGGAGTGCCAGGGCTGTCCGGCAGCTGCAGTCGGCCGGGTTCCGGAAAGTCTGGAACTTGAAGGGTGGAATACTTCGGTGGAGCGATGACGTAGACCCGAGCACGCCGAAATACTAGAGAGTTTAACATCTCACCGCGGAGTCACAGAGCTCCGCTGAGGCATCGCAGAGTTGACGAAATATTTTTTATTTTCTCCGCGAATCCTCAGCGTAACTCTGTGACTCTGCGGTGGGATGTTAAAGTGTTTCCCTAACGTCGCAAGATGAAAATGGAATCAACGATCGAATCAACGGAATTGCAGGCCCTCCCTCTCCGATGTCGCATTTGCGGCACCGAGACCGCACCGGCCGCCGCAGCCATATGTGAAGAATGCCTGGGCCCACTCGAGCCACTATACGCGGAAAACAGAAGTCTTCCGAGCCGGACAGAGATCGAGGCACGTCCAGAATCCATTTGGCGCTACAAGGAATGGCTCCCGCTCGAGGGCGATGCAGTTCACTCGCTCGACACGGGCTTCACGCCGCTCATTGAGTCTCCAAAGCTCGCGAAGCTGCTGGGCGTAGCGCGCCTGTGGGTGAAAAACGACAGCGTGTCGCATCCCAGTTTGAGCTTCAAGGATCGCGTCGTCGCGACGGCGATCAATGCAGCGCATGCATTCGGCATCGACACGATTGGCTGTGCATCTACCGGCAACCTCGCGAATGCCGTCGCTGCGCAGGCCGCGCGCGCGGGACTCAAGGCGTGGATTTTCATTCCTGAGAATCTCGAGCACAGCAAGATCATTGGGACTGCAGCGTATGGTCCGAATCTCGTGCGTGTGCGTGGCCAGTACGATGATGTGAATCGTTTGTGCGCGCAGGTTGCGGACACGTATGGCTGGGGCATCGTGAACGTCAATCTTCGCTCGTATTACGGCGAGGGGTCGAAGACAATGGCGTTCGAGATTGCGGAACAGCTCGATTGGCGTTTGCCGACTGCGGTTGTCGCACCGATGGCGGGCGGGTCGCTCGTCACAAAGCTGCGCAAAGGCTTCAAGGAGTTCACGAACGCAGGCCTCGTCGATGGCGATGCGCCGCGCATCTATGGCGCGCAGGCGTCCGGTTGTGCGCCGATCGTACGGCTCGTCGAGCGTGGCACTGGCCAGCTGATTCCGGAGGTGCCGAACACGATTGCGAAGTCGATTGCAATCGGGAATCCTGCCGATGGCGCGTTTGCCGCGAAAGCGATGGTGGAGTCGGGTGGTTGGGGCGCGCACGTGAGCGATGATGAATTGATTCACGGCATTCGTGTGCTTGCTGAAACGGTTGGTGTGTTTACGGAGACGGCGGGAGGCGTGACTGTCGCAGCGGCGTTGGCGCTCGCGAAGCAGGGTCGCTTCCGCGCAGATGATGAAGTTGTGCTGTGCATTACGGGTAATGGACTCAAGACGATTGATGCAGCTGCGGGCGCGTTGCCGGAATCGCCGGTGATCGATCCGAAGCTGTCTGCAGTCAAGGCACTGGTAGGGGCCACAGCATGAGTGGAGCAGCGACAGTAAAGCCGGAGACACCGGCGCAAAAAGCGGAGCGAGTCAAGCGCGAGCGATCGTCCTGGTCAATTCTCGAAGATATTCGTCGTTACGCGCGCGAGGGGATCGATTCCATTCCTGATGACGATCTCAATGTGCGGCTTCGCGCGTGGGGTATCTACACGCAGGGTGATGGCGCAGGCACGCGCGGCGGTGCGGTCCCGTACTTCATGATGCGCGTGCGCACGCCGAACGGCGTGCTGAACTCGCAGATGGTGCGCATGATCGCGGACCATTCCGAGAAGTATGGCCGCGACACGATCGACATCACAAACCGCCAGAACTTCCAGCTGCACTGGCTTCGCATCGAGGACATTCCAACGATCTGGGATGAGCTCGAGACCGTCGGCTGGTTGAGCATGGGCTCGTGTGGCGACAACACGCGCACCGTGACGGGCTGCCCGTTGTGCGGCGTCGATTCGGAAGAGCTGATTGATGCGTCGTCGATCGCGATTGAAGTCGACAAGTTCCTGAATGGCAATCCGGACTACGCAAATCTGCCGCGCAAGTTCAAGATTTCGATTTCGGGTTGTTCGCACTGGTGTACGTATCCGGAGATCAATGATATCGGCGCGACACCTGCAAAGCGCGCCGATGAGGTCGGCTTCCACGTGCGCGTGGGCGGCGGACTATCGACCCGCCCGCACCTGGCTGTTCGGCTGCCGGCATTCGTGCAGCCGGCGCAGCTGCGCGATGTCTGCGAAGCGCTGGTCGGCATTTTCCGCGACAGCGATGAGCTCCGTAAGAACCGCGCAAAAGCGCGCTTCAAGTTCGTACTGATCTCGGGCAGGTTCACGGCGGAGTCGCTGCTCGAGGAAGTCGAGAAGCGAATCGGCTACAAGCTCGCGCCCCCGGGTGATGAAGTCATTCCGGAAGGATTGCGCGATCACGTGGGCGTGCACCCCCAGAAACAGCCGGGATTGTATTACGCGGGCTTCTCCGTGAGCTCCGGCCGAGCGAGTCCGACACTGGTCCGCAAAGTCGCGGACATCGCGGATGAGTTCGGCGATGGTACGATCCGTACCACGGCACTGCAGAACATTGTCGTGCTGAATGTGCCGGAAGCGAAGCTCGACGGTCTGCGCAGAGCCGCCGCCGATGCGGGGTTGATTCTCGATGGCTCGCCGTTCCAGAAGGGTA
>JBBQYT010000230.1:0-4810 GCA_038208385.1 Longimicrobiales bacterium
AGATGATCTCGAGCAGCTTCCAGATCGTGTTGCCGGCCCAGCTGGTGAATTTCGCGAGGAAGTTGC
This sequence comes from Longimicrobiales bacterium, assembly GCA_038208385.1. Classification (GTDB taxonomy): domain Bacteria; phylum Gemmatimonadota; class Gemmatimonadetes; order Longimicrobiales; family RSA9; genus JBBQYT01. Next base: position 67 of record JBBQYT010000230.1, read on the forward strand.
CGAATACGCCGGCTACTTTGGCGAACGCGAGCGGCAGCACGACGACGTCCATGATCGTCAGCGACTTGAGCGCCGTGATGAACAGCGGCGGAATTTGCGCGACAAATGACAGCAGCTCGGCCTTCGCCGTCATGAACCACGCAAGCGCGCGCGCTACGCCATTCGCCTTCTTGAGGTTGTTGTAGATCTCTTCCTGACCGATCAGCTTCATGAAGCCACCGATCAGGGTGTCTGCAGTCTGCGGGAATGCCTCTCCTGTGATCGGATCCTTGCCGAGAATCGCTTTCAGCAGATCCCAGCCGGCAGTCTTCGAAGCGAGGGCGCCAATCGGTTTGAGGATGGCGTCCTTGATGAAATCGAGAACCTGGGATGCCAGACCTTTTGCAAAACTGATTATGCTTTCTATCGGTCCGGTGAAGATCGCTTTCGCGCGGTCCCACACGGAGCCCAGTCTGAAGACATCGGCCGGCCCCAGTGAATCGGCGAACTGCATGACCGCCGCGCGGATCGACGGACCTGTGATACCGAGCGACTTGAGCTGCGCACTGATCCAGTTGCCGATCTTGTCGAAGATGCCGTACGAGTCGAGCGCGCGTGTGATGAGATTGCCGCCGGGCATGAACTCGACAATGGCGCGCAGGATATTGGCGGCGCTCGCGTCGACACTGCTCATGTTGATCGGGTTCACGCCAATGATGATCGTGAACATCCGGAAGCCCGGAATGATGTTCGCCTTGTCGGCGAAGTAATCGAGCGCCTCGCTGACGATTCCGCGCTGCACGTGTACCGGCGCGCTTTGCGTGACCGTCACATTCTCGCTGCGCTGGATTTCGCTGCGCTTAACGCCTGCACCGGGCGTGGCGCCGGCTCCAGGCTGCGCAGGACCCCCCTGCGGTGCTGCGCCCTGCTGGATCGTGTGCGTCAGCTCGTGCGCAATCAGCTCCTTACCGTGCGGCGTCTCCGGCTGGAACTTGTCCTTGCCGAAGAAAACCTGATTGCCTACCGCAAACGCGTGCGCATTGATCTGCCTGTTCAGCTTCGCAGACTTGTCATCCGTGTGGATCTTTACATTGCTGAAGTCCGCTTTGAAGCGCGGCTCCATGAACTTCCGCACGCCCGGAGGCAGCGGCTTCCCGGAGCTCGATGCCATCTGAATATCGGCAGCGACGTTCGACGAGATATCCGGCTGGCCTTCGGTTTTGCGCTGCATCGATCGGGGTGTGCTGAGCAGGCCAGTGCTCTCAAAGCGCGCAATGTACGGCGAGACCATTGGCGGCTTCTTGTCGACTTTCTTCAGATCCTTGGGATCCTTCTTCAGATCATCGACCTGCCGATATACGCCGGTGCCGCCCGGCGTCTTCACGTAGGCGATGGAGCTCTCCGGAATCGCCATCCGCATGATTTTCTTTGCAGTGCCGTCGGCTTCCTTCTCCGCGGGATCACCCGGCGAGGAGACGCGCATCGATGCGGTTTGAATCGCAGGCACAGATGTGCTGACTGCCTTGCGCTTGATCGGCGGCAAGGCAACAGTGCTCACAGGAGCACGACGCGCGGTTTTCGTTTCTGCAGTCTGCATTTCCAGTTTGTCAGGCGACGTCGTCGCCTAACCGCTTCTTCCCTCCTTCAGGAATTCACGGCGGATGCCTTCTTCCATATCCTCGAGCCAGATCGTCGATTGGTTTCTGCTGAGCGCTTTGAGCGATGAATACCGCACTACGTTCATGATCGTGCCGCCCGACAGCTCATGTCTCTCCGCAAGCCTGCCGAGATCGATGCGATTCTCCAGCTTCGCCTTCGGCGAGAACGCCGCCTGCCAGATCCGTCTCCGCTCTGCAGACTTCGGCATCGGGAAATAGACGACAGAGTGGAACCGCCGAATGAATGCATCATCGATGTTGGTCTTGATGTTGGACGCGAGAATCACAACGCCATTGAACTCCTCGATGCGCTGCAACAGGAAGCTGATCTCCTGGTTTGCATAGCGGTCGTGCGAGCTTTCGACGTGCGTGCGCTTGCCAAACAGCGCATCGGCTTCATCGAAAAACAGAATCCAGTTGCGATGCTCGGCCATGTCGAAGATGCGGCCGAGGTTCTTCTCCGTCTCGCCGATGTACTTCGATACGATCATGCTGAGATCGATCTTGTAGACATCGCAGCCACAGTGCCGGCCGAGAAGACACGCGGACAGTGTCTTGCCGGTCCCGGGCGGACCATAAAACAGGCTCGTGAAGCCGGGCCGCAGCTTTTGACGCATGCCCCACTCCTCGAGCAGTGTGTCGCCGTGATGCAGCCAGTGCCGAATCTCCTCGAGCTGTTCGAGCGTCGACGACGGCAGCACGAGGTCCTCCCACGACAGACGCGTTTCGATCAGGCGCGCAGGGAATTCGCTGTTGAACGCGGGCTTGCGCTCGAGTCCCGTAGTAAACCGCGAGATCAATTCGCCGGAGAGTCCGAGCGCACCGCTCAGAAACGGCTCGGATGTCTGCGCCGGAACGAGCTGCACAACGTTCTTTTGCGCGAACCAATGGTCTCCCGCAAAGAGCCGTGACAGCTGGAAACGCGCGCTGAGGTCATCGCCTGCGATAATGAATGCAGCCGTCTCTCCGGTCGGAACGAAGCCGTGAACGGCGCTGTGCGTGCCGCCAAACTCGGTGAAGCCGCGCTCCGTCGCTTCGTTCTTTGCCCACAAAACATCCAGCAGCTGCGGCCGGATGTGCGGTATCAACGACAGAAGTATGACGAGCCTCTCCGCGCGCGTGGCTTCATGCTCGCGCAGAAACTGCGCGTACAGACTGCCGTGCAGAACCGGCGGGGTGACTTCGCCGGGCTCGGGGTGAACATCGTCCGTGCGGAAGTACGATTTCAGGCGCGCGTCCAGCACATCCGCGAACCAGACGAGCTCCAACTCAAGCTCGCGCGCATTCTCGTTTAGAATGTTGGCCATTCCGTCACCATCGCTTCCGGCATCCAGGGCAGCTTGATGATGCTGGTGCTCCACGGCAGATAATTCACCAGCACATCGAACGACTTGCGCTCGACGTGCAGCGCCCAGCTTTGCTCTTTGCGGCGCAGCAGTCCGCCGCGCTGCAAAAAGGACGACTGCAGACCCCTGCGTGATGTATTCTTGAGCGCGCTCCAGTGCTGGATCGTCGCATCGAGCACTGCACGCGCTTCATCGCGATCCTTTCGCGACAAAAGACCCTTTGCGACGGGAAGCGAAGTTTCGGGAGTGAGGCCAAGCAGCACCTTGATCAGATCCAGCTCGAGCTCCACTGCATTCTGGCGTCCTTGGGCGAGGTAGTAGAGCATGGCTGCGGCACGCGGGAGAGAATGCTCTGGAATCGTATCGCCATCACGTATTCCGGTCTCTCGAAAAAGTGGCCCGATGAACGGATTGAGCAGGATGAGACCTGCATGATGAACAGCGACGCCGAAGCTGTTGTCTGTCACGGCGTCCGTCATTGCTGCGCGTGCGGCGAGTTGTTCCAGTGGAGTAGCGTCAGAAGCGTTGGCGCGGGTTGCGCGTGCACCACGTGACTCCGGCTCGCCATCCGCCACCGCTTTCGTCCAACCTCTGCGTGCACGCACCGGTGATGCGGGCTTGCCCTTCTTTCTTGCTTCAGGTGACATATCACTTTCCGCATTCGTTGGGCCCTGCGAGCGAGTGTTACCGGCGTCGGTGTTGCTCGCGCTGCGTCCAGGGCGCCGGCGCTTTGCCGTTTTATCGGCGCTCTCCCCGAGCACTTGCCGCTTCCATTCCATCGGTACTTCGGGCATTGCGAGCAACAATCTCTGGACTGCGGCTGCTGCAACATCCGAAATCCCTGCAGTGCAGCACCGAACCCTTCGGTGCCTGGCGCGACGTTCAGGTTCGAGAGCGCCATGTATTGCGCGGTGTTCTGCACCGAGCCCGCGAGCGCGCTCTCCGTTTCGGCAATCTGATCGCGGATGAAGCTCATTGTCTTTTCATCCTGTGTCTTGTCGAGCTGGCCGCGCAGGATATTCACCTTGTCGGTCAAGCCCTTGCCTTCCATGACGAGGGAGCCGAGCACCTGGTCGGCGTAACCGGCAGTGATGTTGCCGACGCCGAGCTGCTTGCCCGGATCGATCGCCTGCGTGAATACGGTTGCCTGCCAGTTGAGCTTGGTGTTGAACGACTCATCCTGCCGGACCATTTCATCATTGATCACCCTGCTGTGGTCGTCGAACTTGTCACGGAAATACTTGCTCTGATCCTGGAACTGTTCGTGGAAGAAGTCGGTCTGCTGCACCATCCAGTCCTGGATGTTCTTTGTCCATTCCGTCATGTCGCCAAGCTCCGGCTTGCGCTTGATGAATTCCTTGTCGATCAGCGTAATGCGGGATGGCACAATGCTGATCGGGTTGTCGATGATGACGGGAGGTCTGAAGTCCGGTGTCGTCAGCACGGGCTCTTCCGTGTCCACGGGCACTTCTTCCCAGCGGTATGGCAGCATGAAGTCTGCAACGACTGTGTTGTTTGCATCGTGCACCAGCACGAACGTGCCGCCGCGCCCGACGCCGCCAAAATGCTCAGCCTGTGGATGGTCGCCAATGAACGCGCCGAACAACAGCTTCGCGTCGTCCTTCTTGCCCTTCCAATCGATGACCTGATCGAGCCATGGCAGCCAGTACGCCTGCGTGCCCGAGATCAGCGTGTCGAACGGAGTATTGAACTGCATCCGCACGACTGGACTTGCCTGGTATGCGAATTCAGCCGCCGATT
>JBBQYT010000231.1:0-4808 GCA_038208385.1 Longimicrobiales bacterium
AGATCGGCACCATCCGCATCGACGGCAACTTCACGCTCGGGCCCGATGAATTCAGCACCGAGGCGAAAAGCGGCGAGCCTGTCTTCGAGGGCATTGTGACGGTAGAGCGCAATGGCGCCGTCGTGTATTCGGGCGCGCACAAGTTCGTTTACGTAGACAGGGGTGCACCGTGATGCCCGCGCTGCTGCGCACCGTTGCGCTCGTTCTCGCATTGCTTTCAGGCGATGTCTACGCACCCGTCTATCGTGTTCTCGTCGCAGGCTCGGGCGCGTCCGGCATTCGCGTTGTGAAGTTCGATGGCACGACTGCAACGGTTGAGCGTTCGCTGCGCGTGACGAGCGATGACACCACGGCAACGCAGGACATCGCCGTCGCAAAAGGCACAACGTTTTATGCGACGGCAGGGCAGGGCACGCCCGACGGCAGGCTGTACAAAATCGATGCGACATCCGGCAGCGTCACCGCGAAGAGCGATGCACTCTCGCCCGGCGTATCATCGCTTGACGTGAGTGCGGATGGCTCGCTTGCGTACGTGACAATGAACGATCCCGCAACAATGATGGTACAGGGATCGATGTGGGTACTCACGACATCCGACATGAAAGCCGTGTCATCGTTTCCGACGTGCATGATGCCGCTGGGCGGCAAGCTCGCAAAGAACGGCGCACTGCAATACACTGCGTGCGGAATGGAAGACCAGATCGTCGAGGCGGATGCAGTCGCACGAAAAGTCGCGCGTCGTTTCAGTGTAGCGGAAGATGAAGAGGGACCGGTAGACACGACGGCTGCAAAACCGGAGAGCGAATACATGGAGGGCCGCGTGCTGGTGCCCACCTGTTCGGCCACATCCGCACAGCCATCGCCGCGCGCAGACCGTTTGTGGGTCGCCTGCAATCGCAATGCATCGATACTGGAGATCTCGGCCGATAAGTGGACACTGGTGCGAAAGCTCGAGGCCGGACACGGACCCTACTCCCTCGCCATAACGCCCGATGGAAAGCAGCTGCTCGCTACGCTGAGGCAGGGCGCTGCGCTCGAGTTTTTTGATGCGGGCTCGGGCAAGTCGCGCGCAAAGACGCCGACATCGGCGAGCGCAGCGCAGTCCGTCGTGGTGTCGCCCGACGGACGCTATGCATTCGTGAGTGCGGCAGGCGATGGCACGAGTGGCGCGCTCGATGTGTTCGACGTGTCGAGCCACCAGCGTGTCGCGTCGGTAGTATTGCCTGGAAAGCCTGGCGTGGTCGTCTTCTGGAAAGCGGAGCCGTGAGCGTCATCACGCCGACGGGTTTGTTGCAGGGCACGGAGTGGCTGCTCCGTACGCGTGTGCGTCTCGTGCATCCGGCACAGGCCGACGCGACAATGAACCGCGAAGTTGTATTGCGCGCGAGCTATGAAACGCGTGTGCTCTGGAATGCAGAATTCTGGCGGCTGTTCCCCGCGACTGCGTACGAGCTGCAGCAGCAATTGGTCGCGGAGGACGGCGTCAGTGTGTCGCTCGACTTTCCGTTCCATCCGACAGCTTCACTCAAAAAGCTGTACGGCCCATACAGCGCATTCCGCATCGGTCGCATTGCGGACAACTGGCATGCATCATCCGGGGAACAGTCGAGCGAAATCCGCGATGCAGTGGAGTCCTACCGTCGCGACAAGGCGCGTCTCGATGAACAAAAAACAGTCGGCTGGAACGAGCTGCTCGCGCTACGCCTGCCGTCGCCACCACTCGGGTATTACTGGGAGATCACGAGCAACAAGAATCTCAGCACGAGCGTGCCCGTGACGTTCCGTTTGTGGGCCAGGCGCATGGGATCGATGCCCGAGTATCGGGAGATCAACCAGCGCAACATGAGGTTCCTGTACAAAGAGACCGGGCGGGAATGATCTAAGACTTTCACCGTCTTCCGCTGTGAAATAGTGCCCGTATTACGAAGTCCACTGACGATAAGCCTCACCAACCATCTCGTTCAGCTCCCACTCCGCTCTCCACCCCAACTCGCGAGACCGTCGCGCAGCAGCAGGACGATCGCCGGCAAGTGCGTCTGCGAATGCGCCCATCTTCGTGCGTGCAACATCCACTGGAATCGCGCGTGTTGCTCCACCGGCACCTGCAGCTTCACTGCACAGGCGCGCGATGTAATCGACGCGCAGCGGATCGTTTTCCACTGCGTGAAAGATTCCGCGCGCGCGTTTCTCACCGACGAGCCGGTACAGGCGCGCGACATCCTCCATGTGAGCGACCGACCAGCGGTTTTGGCCAGCCCCGACGTATTCGGCTGCGCCTGTTGTTTTTGCCGAGCTGAAAAATGCACTGACCAATCCGTGTTTGCCGCCATAGACCATACCTGGACGAATTACTGCGCTTGCGATCATGTCCGTGGCGCCGTTCAGGACGACGAATTCATGCGCGGTGCGCCACTCGCTCACTTTCGCGGCGCCTGTCGTCAGTGCGTCTTCATCGCCGGGCTGCAGCCCCTGGCTGAGACAGAACACTCCTGACGTGAAGATCACGCTTTTCGGACGGCCGGAGATGCGTGCTGCCTTGAGCAGTGTTTCGATCGCCGTGCGATCGCCGCTGTGGTCGGGACTCGAGTCGGACGCCAGGTGCACGAGAACGTCGCAGTCCGAGGCCGCTTCACAATAGGTTGCAGGATTCTCGATCCTGCCGAGAACGGGACGACCGCCGAGGCTTTCCAGGTATTTCGCCTTTTCGGCGGAGCGCACGAGCCCATTCGCTTCGTGGTGTCCATCGACGAGCTCGCGGACGAGCGCGCTGCCGATGTAGCCGGTGGCGCCGGTGATGAAGAATCGCATGCAATCAGCTCCGTCCGAGAATCGGGTTCAGCCAACCATTCAGGGCCAATCGGCGGCAATGCACACGATGCCGAAGATGTGGTCCATGATACATGGATTCAAGCCATGAAGGCGCTTCCAAAGTTCCGCTGGGAAGCAGCGTTCGGCAGCTGGCGACGCTGTTTGCGTTGTGTCTTGCGCTGCCCGCTGTAGCACAAAAAGCCACAGCATCAACATCGCCGGCGGCGAAGTGCAGTGGCGGCGATGAAGTCGCTCGCGCACACTGATCGCGCCTGGCGCGCGCTCGGCGCAGCCGCTTCGCTATTCGGGATCAATTGGCGGCGCGGACGTAGAGGTCAGCGGGGTCGGCTCTGTGGTGGTCAATTTTACGGGTGATGAAATCACCATAACAACGGGCGACACGACCGTGCGGATACGGGGGGTTGTGAAAAAACCGTAGCCTGTCTGGAAATCGGTTCGGCGCGTATCGTGCACGACATCACTGGCAATAACCGCCGCAACTGAAAATTCCCGGAGGCCCAATGTCGGACGTCGTGCAGGCACAGCAGTTCATTCTCGTGGATTCGAACGGCAACAAGCAGGCGGGTCTGTTTGCGACGGCGACGGGTCCGACGATGCAGTTTTATGATGACAGGCAGGTGTTGCGTGCGGCGATCGGGTGGGCGCCGGGCGCATCGAGTGTGCAGCTGTTTGACGCGGACGGCCACATGCGCGCAACGATTGCAGCGTTCGACAGCGGTGAGCCGATGGTGCAGCTGTTCGATTCGGAAGGCCACGCAACGAAAACGCTCTGATGGTTACGGCGCCGCGCTTTCGTTCATGAAGCGCGCATGGTAAGCTGCCAAAGCGTCGGCAAACCGGCGCGATCACTCTTTGCGGGAGAACAACCGTGGAGCTCAAGGACGGAATTTCGACACCTTCGGGTCTCAAGTACGCTGAAGTCGAGGGCGGTTTTGGCGAAGTTGCAAAAGCGGGCAAGCAGGTTTCGGTGCACTACACCGGCTATCTGGAGGATGGCACCAAGTTCGACAGCAGTGTCGATCGCGGCGAGCCGTTCAAGTTCGCGCTCGGCACGGGACAGGTCATCAAGGGTTGGGATGAAGGCGTAGCAGGCATGAAGGTGGGCGGCAGGCGGAAGCTCGTGATCCCGCCCGACCTCGGCTATGGCGCGCGCGGCGCAGGCCGCGTGATTCCCCCGAATGCGACGCTGGTTTTCGACGTGGAGCTCCTCGAAGTTCGCTAACGAACGAAAGCCAGGGACAATGTCCATGAGACGCGCACTAATGCTGGTGCTGCCCGTCGCGCTCGGCATCGCTTGTAACCAGCCGGCAGCGGAAAAAACCGACGCTGCCGGTATTCCGCCCATGCCGAAAGAGATCGTCGACCTCACGCCCACAATCGGCGTCGATGCGCCGATTCGGGCGGTCGGGCATCACTTTCTAAAGGATTTCGGCTACAAGGATTCGACGCAGTTCGTCAACATGGTTGCCGACACGCCGTTCTATGCGGCCGACTCGTATCTCACGCTCTTCAACCACGTCGGCCCGCACCACGACCCGCCAAACCATGTCATCAAGGGCGCAAAATCGACGGACCAGATTCCGCTCGACAAGTTTTACGGCAAGGCGCGCGTCATCGATTTCCGCTCGAAGCCGAAGGACCAGCCGCTCACGGTCGCGGATTTCCAGGACAAGGGGATTCAGCCGGGGGACATTGTCATCGCGTTCGTGGGATATACTCCGCCTGTCGGCGATTCACTGCCCTCGTACGCGTACCTTTCGGGCGACGCAGCCGAGTTTCTGGCAAAGCTGCCGGTCAAGGCATTTGCGACCGACATGCCAAGTCTGGGCGGGATCCGGAACTACTACGAGCTCTCGAAACAGCACGTGCGCGGCTCCGACAAGTTCTTCCCGGAGCACTACGCATTTCTGTCACGCGAAATTCCGAACATCGAGGGCCTTGTGAATCTCGAGGCCATCGTCGGGAAGGAAAACATCGTC
>JBBQYT010000232.1:0-4806 GCA_038208385.1 Longimicrobiales bacterium
ACCACGCCAATTCAAGTCAAGGCGCGACTTTATCCAGCTCGACCGTCAATCGGTCCAGCAACAGCCAGCCTTCGGGCGTGAGGCGCACCGTTTCGTCAGACGATTTCTCCGCCCAACCTGCACTCTCCCACTCGGCGGCCAGCCGCTCCATTCCAGCATCCCACTGCGCAGGGCGATAGCCGGCCGTGGTCCGCATGCCCAGCCAGATGGCCTCGAGACGAGCCGCTTCGGCATCGATGCTCTCGCTTTCCACTACCGCGAGACCACCTTCCGCCACCTTTGCCCTGTACGTCTCCCAACTTCTTTCGTTCCAACGTCGTAGCGGCGGATAGAAGCTGTGCGCACCCGGTCCCAGACCAATGTACGGCGCGCCCGTCCAATACACGCTATTGTGGCGAGATTCGCGTCTCGGCAGGCCGAAGTTGGACACCTCGTAGTGGACGAAGCCCGCCGCGGGCAGGCGCTCGGCAGCGAGCCGATACTGGGAGGCGTACACATCGTCTTCGACCATCTTTTCCCGACCTTCGCGGACCCAGCGCCCGAGCGGCGTGGTCGACTCTGCCGTAAGTCCATACAGCGACACGTGTTGTGGGTCGAGCGCCAGCACCCGGTCCAGGTCGTCCGCCCAATCCCGGCCCAATCGCTCCGGCAATGCAAAGATCAGGTCCACGCTCAGGTTGTCGATCCCGGCAGCGCGGGCTGCATCGATGGCGCGGGGCGGACCGTCCGCGCCGTGCAGGCGACCCATCCATTTCAGCGCGGGCTCATGGAACGTCTGAACGCCCAGGCTGATTCTGTTCACGCCGGCCAGAGCCCAGTCGCGGGCGAGGTCGGTGGTGAGGGTTTCGGGATTGGCCTCGGAGGTCCATTCGACGCCCGGGAGTAATGTCGCATGGCGTTCAATGCGCTCGCGCAGATCGGCCATGGCACCGGCGCCCATGAGTGACGGTGTCCCGCCGCCGATGTAGAGCGTGTCCAGGCGCAGGGGCTCCGCCCAGCCCTGCTCAGCCCTGAGCGCAGCCAACTCGGCCTCGATGCTGTCCAGCCAGACCGCTATGGGCGGGCGGCGGGTGGGCTCGACGGCAAAGTCGCAGTAGCTGCAGCGCCGCAGGCAAAACGGCACATGGATATAGAGGGAAGTTGGAGTCACGTCGGTTTTTACCCTCTGGAGGTCCACCAGTTGCGACTGTCGCGTTTGGGGTGGCGCTAGGCTTGCAGCGGGGGCGGGCAGCATGCGCAGTTAGATTCGGGATTTCGGGCCGCATTCCACACAAAAGACACACGAGGTCATGCCAGTAACAGGCCTGCGACGGCAGATCGCACAGGTTGGCAAGGACGCCAACACCGAAGCGATCGCCGTCGCCTTCTACGACTACGAGACGCGCACCGGCTGGAGTGTGCACGAGGACCGCTGGTTTCATGCAGCCAGCACCATCAAGGTGCCGGTACTGCTCGGCGTTTTCGACGCCATCGAGCAGGGCCGGTTCGCGCTCGATTCGCGGGTGCATGTTCGTAACCGGTTTCTGAGTGCGGTCGATGACACGCCATTCCGGGTCGAGTCCGGGCGCGATGCGAACACTGCGGTGCACGCTGCGCTCGGTAAGACGATGAAAATCAAGGATCTGGCCCGCCACATGATCGTCACTTCGAGCAACCTCGCCACCAATTTGCTGGTGGAGATCGTGGGGCTCGCGCAGATCCAACGGACGTTGAAAGAGCACGACCTGGATGGAGGGATCGAGTTCAATCGCGGTGTGGAAGACGAAATTGCATATGAGGCGGGCATCAACAATCGTGTAACAGCGCAAGGACTTTTGCGGACACTGCGGCTGATTGAAGAGAAGCAGGCAATTTCCGCGGATGCATCTGAAAGGATGCTCGAAATTTTGCACGGACAGGAGTTCCGGAGCGGCATTCCGGCGGGCCTCCCCGATGAGGCGCGCGTTGCAAACAAGACCGGAGAAATTTCAACGGTCGCGCACGATGCGGGGATTGTCTACCTACCGAACCGCGAGCCATACGTGCTCGTGGTGTTGACGGAGTGGCAGCCGAGCGCAAACCGCCGGCATTCCACGATCGCGCACATCTCGCGGGCTGTATTCGATCATCTAATGGAGGGAGACGAGGATGAGTGACGTCCCGCTCCCGGTTGTCGATGCGCTTTTGTTGCCGCCACGCGTGCGGGATCTGCTCCGGCCTGATGGGCTCATGCCCGATCGTGAAGGCCGTGCGCGCAGACTGCCGCGTTTTTTTTACCAGGTTGATTCATGGCAGCAAGCGCTTTCGTGTCGTTTGACCGAGAATTTTGCACTGTGGGAATTCATGGATGTGGATGTGCGTGAGCCGCAGGTGCTTCGGGAGTGGCCACGGTACGTCCCTTGCGCGGTCACACTGCTCGCGGCGCATCTCGAGCTGTTCCGTGAAGCTGTGGGAACGTTCGTGCACATCTCGGCCAATGGCGGCTATCGCTCGCCATCGCATCAGCGTGCGCCGGCAGCAAATCCGCATTGCTGGGCAGCAGCAGCCGATATCTACCGCATCGGTGATACGTATCTGCACGATCGCGATACCATCGACCGGTTCAGCCGGATCGCAGTGGATCGCATTGCGTCATTGAATGCGCGGCCGTACGGCCATGAGGCCGGCACGGTCGATGATCACATTCACCTGGACCTGGGATACCTGACACTGGTCCCCCGTGAAGCAGGATCGGAAGACGAGCCAAAGCAGCAGAGGGCTGAAGTGAGCGAGCAGTTGCGGAGCGGAGCAAAGACCGTCGTCGCAGTCAAAGAAGCGAGAGAATGAATACGCAGAACAAGAAGCTCGGAAACACTGTAAGCAAAGATGCTGAATCGGAGCGGCTGCAATTCGCCGCTATTGGGATGGAGTCTGAGTTTGCGCTGGTGATCAACGATGAGCTGGTGCAGCCCGAGGATGTGTTTGGAGATCCACGCGCGTTCGTGCGCGGCTCGCTCATGCATCGCGTCGGCACGAGCTACCATCTGCCGACCGGCGGTGCCGTTTATTTCGACACGGGCGTCATCGAAGTCGCAACACCGGTGATCGAGATCGAGCGCGGCTGTGCAGCCCGCGCGGGCCGCTCACTCTGGGAAGGCATTCTCTTCGTACGCGAAGAAATGGATCACTGGGAAGAGCAGACCGGAAACGATGCACGACTGATCGGCTTCAGCACGCACTACAACGTTTCATTCGAGCTGCCGCGCCACGAGCAGGGCAGAAGCCGCACCGTCGGCAAGCTGGCGCTCCTGCTTTCCTACATTCTGCCCGTTCCCGTCATGCTGCTCGCAGCCAATCGTCGCTCCACCGGCATCGGCGTGCGTCCGCGCGGCGATCGCATCGAGATCACCGCGGACTTCACGCCCAGTCCCGAGCTGATGATCGCTACAGGCACGCTCATCACCGGCATCGTCCGCGAAGTCATGACATGGCCGTCCTTCGAGCTGGATGTGCTGGACGATACGGACCTGCCGATCATCGATGGCTATGGGCCCGTGCCGCACACATCCCGCAAAGGGTGGCTCGCACGCTACAGCTGCTATCCGGAGAATCCGTTCGCCGGAGATGTTGATGATGCACGCTGGTTGACACGCGACAACCGCACGATGAGCCTGCGCTCCATCGCAGGAAACATCACGCGCGCGTTCTGGCCCGCCATTCGGCGCCTGTCGGATCCGTTTACGCTCGGCCTGATTGGCTCCGTCATGCGCGGCCGCGCGCCGTCCCTGCTCGATCTGCCGGACCGTCCGCCAGAATACGAGGACGTCGGGCGTCTCTGCCGATGGGATGACCTGTTCCCCGAAAAGATTTTGAGCCGCTCCCGCTATGAGCGCATCCTCATTCATGCAATCAATGGCGAGAAGCTTCACATCGAGGGGCACTGGTTCACGCCGGTAGGAATGCGCGGCTGGTCGCACGTGGTTTTCCGTCGCGATAATGATCACTCGCGGCGCGTGTTCAGCATCGACTACCTGCTCGACCATCTGCCAAGCTGGGCAAAGCCGACGCCGTCGAAAATGAGACGTGCGGCAGAACGCGCACGGCGGCATCGCGCGCACGCGCAAAGCAAGCGACGCAAAGCCCGCCAGGCGATCATACCAGCCGTGCTGGACGTCGCGGAAGCCGAAACGCTGTTGCAGAGTGCGCACCCGATCGGCGCCGCACCACGCACGGATCCCTCCGAGACGCTGCGGCCGTCCACGGCCGATGGCGTGAGGCGTGAGGACCCGCGCGAGCGCTTGCGTCGCGCGGCGGTGGATGGCAATGGCGCACCGGACGCACCTGTGCGCACGAACGGCGATGGCGATGATCTGTCGTCTGGTGAACCCAATCCGCGCTTGCCCGCCGCGCGCGCCGGGGCTAACCTGCGGCGCGGCTGATCCAGCCATGGCTTCGCCCCCGGACGTCGCGGATATTTGATGTGGGGGGGCCCCCGCGGGGTTCTTTTTACTTCATCCGACACAATTCAGGTTGTATGCACGCAGCTCGTGCGCGGCGCAGCGCGGCGCATCATTCGCACCTCGACACAGTACTGTTCGTTCTGCTGCTGGCCATATACGCCGCACCACTCATCGCCTTCCGTCATTTTCCAAGTCAGGACGGCCCCGCGCACGTAAACAACGCCAACGTGCTGCGACTCTATAACGACCCGGACCATTCCGTTCTGCGACGCTATTACACAGTCGACTACTCGCCGGTCCCGAACTGGACCGGACACATTCTGCTGGCTGCGGCTATGAACGTCGTTCCGCCGGCTGTCGCTGAAAAGCTGCTCGTCGCGATCATCGC
>JBBQYT010000233.1:0-4786 GCA_038208385.1 Longimicrobiales bacterium
TATTTCCTTCCGCGCGAATCCAGACCGAAAATGGTGTCGCCCCGCACGAGTGCATCGTGCAGTGTCACGCGCACACCGTCATTCTGGGTAACGACCGTGCGTCCATCGCGCGCGTGCAGAAGCTCGGTCGCGGGGGAACGAACGAGGTAGGGGGCTGTGCAGCCAACCTGTGCCACGAGAAGCAGGGACGCCGCCGTTCGGTACACTCGCAGCATGCTTTGCCACCGGGGTAAAGGTGATCGCCGGAAGGGTTGCAGATGCAACCTACAACCGACGAAGTCCGGCGTCGATGCGTTAAAGAAAAGCCGGGGCCGGATCCCGAAGGACCCGACCCCGCTCGTTCAGCGGTGTAAATCTACTTCTTGAGGCAGAAGCCCAGGTCGTACGAATTGTAGTTGTGCGAGCCCGGTGCACTGTTGACGATCGCCCGGTCCCAGACCTGGAGCAGGACCACGTACCCGCAGGGCTTCATCCCTGTCGTATCCAGCTGCCACTGATCGCCGCCAGCCGCGAATGACGCGGTCTGCGTGGTGCTCGGCGTGGCCGTCGTCGGCGCGTTCGGCAGCATGCTCGACGGCAGAGTCGTCAGCGAGAAATTGCCGAAGTACGCATCCTGCGCGACAAAGTGACCCTGGATCAGCGTGGTCGCGGAAAAGTCCTTGCAGTCGCCGCCACTGTCGATGTGAATTTCGCAGGTAACGGGCGGCGGCTCGAACGGAGGTGTGGCCGGCTTGCGGCGCGGCGCCGTGTTGTCGAGCTGGACACTGAACCACGACGTGCTGCCGATGATGACATCCGCGGGTGTGGCCATCTCGATGCGGATCTCCCGCAGCTCATCGCCCGGTGGAGTCCAGTGTGCGAGCACCATGTCGATGTTCGACAACAGGTCCATGTACGTGACGAAGCCGGTGACCGGGTCAGGCGTGATGTTGGAGCCCGTACCGAGCCAGTTCACGACGTGGAACGTGTTCTTCACGGGCTGTTCGGTCGTTGCGTCGCCGAACTTGCGGGCCCAGAGCCGGTACTTGTTGCCGACGACGGGCGGCCCCTGGACGATGATGAGACCACCAAACGGACACTCCCGGCTGTAGGCATCAGCCGCACTGCCGCCAAAGGCAAACGTCGCCGAAGGCTTGGTGAGACCGTTGCCGAATACATTGATGTCGGACAGGCCAATGCCGCCGATGATGCTCACGATCGGCTGCTGGTCGACGACCTGTTTGCCGGGCCGGATCTGGACGTGCGCATCGATGCGGTTGCCCCAGTGGTCGAGCTTGTCTGGATCGGTAGTCGATGGCGGAGTGGCCCACGAAAGCACGGCGCGGATGCGAGCGATCCTGGGCCCGCCGGTCCTGCCGCCACACGGCCGCCGAATCGCATTCAGATCGACGGGCAGCACAGCGCTGTACGAGAGGCCCTCGGCCGGGATCGTCGGGTAATCGTGGACGTTAACGGCGACGGTGTTGAGGTACGTCCACTCGCAGGTGTCGTCCCAGTCCGCCCAGAACGCGACGTACTCTTTGCTGCCCGGGAAGCACTGCGTGCCCGAATAGCCTGCCGGACGCTTAACGCGGAACGTCGCGACCAGGCGGTCGAGATTGTACTCGAGGCCCAGGCACTTCAGCTCTTCGTACGACACATCCGCCTTCGTCTTGTCGAGCACGGCGAGGGCAGCCTCGAGGTTGAGACCTGCCGCAGTCCATTCGGTGCTCGCAAGCGACAGCGATGCCTGGTTCACGACCGCGAGCTGCGCCTGGATGTGCGCAAACCCGAAACGATGCGCGTCCACCGCCGCTTCCTTGCCCCGCGCCAGCTTCTTCTGGTAAAGATCCGAGAGCTGAACGAGTGACAGCGGCGCGGGATCCGGCAGCGGAATTTCGATCGGCGGGGCCTGCTCGATGAACTGCGGAAGCTCCTTCAGCGCATCGCTCGCAACGAGGCCAACGACATCCTTGATCGACAAAAGACGCGGCTTGATCTGGATGTGATCATCCAGCACGTTGCCCCAAACCGGCGGCCAGCTCGGGTCTCCCGCCGCGGGCACGAGATTCCACGAGAGAATCGCCCGCACGGCTGGCAGCACAGGCTTTCTGCAGATGTTCTGCTTCGGATCGAGCGGCAGTGTGACAACGTACGAGAGCGGCTTGTCACCTTTCTTTGCGCAATCCAGCGAGTTCGGTATGTCATGTGCATTGAAGCTGGCGAGCCCTGCATCGACGAAACCACTGCCGTAGTCGACGAAAAACCGTACGTATTCCGTCGACCCGGGCGTACACAGCGTACCACTGTAGCCACCCGGGAGCTTGATGTGAACTGTCGCTTCGAGAAGGTTCAACGCCGGATTGAAGCCGACGCACGTCACCTGCTCGTACGTCACGTTCCCGACGATCTTCTTCACCGGTTTGAGCGGACTGTTCGCCAGGTTGCCGAAATAGTTTGCATTTGCAGCAAGAAGCGTCTTGAATTCAACACGCTCCTTTGGTGGTACGTGCCCATCGACCTTCGTTGCGTTTGCTTCCGTCTTCGGAGCCATGTGAACACCTTCGTTTCGAGTGTGACTGCGTGTATACATGCGTCAGCGTTGAGCATGCATGTCGCAATCATTGACTCGCATCCGCGCACACGGATGGGCACGTTGCAACCCGGGCGCGTGGTGCCCAAATGAAACGTTTCAATTGCACGCGCACAAAATCGAGTTTGCAACACACCTCACAGAGCGAACGAATAAAAGTATGAAAATTCTCGTCGTCGATGTCGGAGGCACACACGTCAAGCTGCTGGCAACAGGCCAGCGAAGCGGAATCAAAATCGATTCCGGGCCTGACCTCACGCCGCAGGCAATGACAGCTGCAGTAATTCAGGCGACGGCGCAGTGGCCGTATCACGCAGTGACGATCGGATATCCCGGGCTGGTGCGCGATGGACGCGCCGCGGCGGATCCGTACAACCTTGGCGCCGGCTGGGTGGAATTCGATTTCGCGGAAGCGTTCGCGAAGCCTGTGAAGGTTGTAAACGATGCGGCAATGCAGGCGCTCGGCAGCTACACGGGTGGCCGGACGTTGTATCTCGGACTCGGCACAGGTCTCGGCTCGGCACTCATTGTCGATGGCGTGCTGGTCCCACTCGAGCTTGCGCATCTACCGTACAAAGGACGGCGCACGTACGAGGACGTTGTTGGATTGCGCGGTCTCAAACAGCGCGGCAGGAAAAAGTGGCGCGAGAGCGTGACCGATGTGGTGGAGAAATTTCAGGCGGCGTTCGGCATTGCAGATGTCGTGCTCGGCGGTGGTAATACGAAGAAGTTGAAGGAGCTACCCGCCGGTACGCGCATGTGCGAGAACGCCAGTGCGTTTATCGGCGGGTTTCGACTGTGGGGAAAGGAAATCGGTCCGGATGACAAGGGTGATGAGCTCGGCACAAATTCGCTGCAAGCGATCGAGCTGCACTATCCGGCCTGAGCGACGCGCCGCTTTTTCGCGAACATCAAACCTTCGCACAGCATTATTGTCGCCCCGGACGGACCGACCTAGTTTCGGGTACCCACAAAAATTCATACGTCCGCAACGAGGCGGCGATCATGGCTACGATTCATGAAGGCGAAACCGGGAGCACGCAGGGTGCGGAGGATCTGATATTTCCGGATATCAATAGCTGTCTGACGGTCACGTGTGCGTGCGAGGGAGGCGTCGTCATCGGGGGGCATGCGGTACTAATACCGGAAGCGAATCAGCTATCGCTGGTGAAGATCGTCGAGGTGTTGAAGCGGGCGCCGGTGCGCAAGCATCTGTTTCTGATCGGCGACAATGCCACGTGGGATCAGAATCTGTCGGCACTGACGGGAGGTACGTTCTCCAACCTGAGAGCGGTCGCAACGGCGCTCAACCTCGGTGACAAGGTATCGTTGATCGATGTAGAAAAATGGACGAATGGCGGAAAGGGCATGGTGCAGATCGTTTTTCATCCAGCGACGAAGACCATGCAGATCCTTCCGAACCAGGGTGGAAAAGCGCTCCACGAGGAAAAGTGGTAGGACGACAATGGTGGATCACACTGCGTCTGATTCGGCTTGTCGGGGCCGCTCGCCGCTTCTACCTTAGGGCATCACTTCCAGCCAAGAACGGACCATGCTCGAGCCTTATAATCTTCTAAAGTTCGTGCACCTCGTGAGCATCACGGTGTGGCTGGGAGGGCTGTACAGTCTCAACGTCGTGAACATGCGGTTCGCGCGCACGCGCCAGCCCGAAGTGGTGGAAGCGCTGCTCAGTCAGGGCAATTTCATCGCACTCGTGATTTTCACGCCGGCATCGCTGTTGACGCTGATCTCCGGCACGATCCTCGTTCAGACGATGGGACTGTCCTTCCGGACGCTGTGGGTTGCATGGGGACTCGGAGGCGTTCTGGTGACGTTCCTCATCGGGATCGGACTCATCCGGCCGGCTGCAGTTCAAATGGCGAAAGAGTCGGCATCACTCGAGCCGAGTGAGGAGAGGTTGAAGGCGCTTCGTCGCAGGATGAGATGGTATGGTGCGCTCAATCTCCTGGTGCTGTTGTCCATCGTCTGGGTTAGCGTGGCCAAGCCGGGGTGATGCCTTGCGTCGGCTAAGTGTTGGGCGGTGCAAATCAACCGGCTTCAGGTCGAACGAAAATCCTGCGATGGCCACTTCTCGACGAGGTACTGATACTCCGGATTCCGGCCGATATAATTGGCCGTGAACGGGCAATGCGGCACCACTTTCAGGCGATTTTCGCGAGCGTAATCGAGCGCGGCCTGGGCCAGACCCGTCCC
>JBBQYT010000234.1:0-4773 GCA_038208385.1 Longimicrobiales bacterium
GCTGATGCAGTTTCAGGCGGATGTCCTGGATGTCGATGTGCAGCGCCCGCAGATGGTCGAGACGACGGCACTTGGCGCAGCAGGACTCGCAGGTCTGGGCGCCGGCCTCTGGAGCGATGCATACGAATTCCTCGAAGCACGCCCGAAGCCGACGCGCTTCAAGCCCAAAATGCGAGAAGCGCGCCGCGAAGAGTCAATCAAGGGCTGGCAGCGCGCAATCGCTGCCACGCGCGCATGGTCTAAAGCTGGACAGCAATAGCGCCATGCTCGCTGTGGCGCTGCTGTTCGTACTCTACGTAGAGACCCCGCCCGCGCCGAACGCGCTGCAAAACTGCGAGTGCCTGCAGCCACGTGCCACGCGCCACGAGTCACGAGCCACGGATGCGTGGATCGCCGAAGACAAAACAAAACACGCAGCAATGTCGTTTGCACTGACCGTTTTCGGATACGCATCCGCACGCACGATTGGCATCTCCCACAGCACCGCAGTTCCCCTCGCCGCAGCAGGCAGCCTCGCATTCGGCATTGCAAAAGAGATAAACGATAAGCGCACCGCGCGCGACTTCAGCCTGCGCGATCTTGTCGCGGACGCCGCCGGCATCGCACTAGGCTCGCTCCTCGCCGCTCACTTGCGCTGACCGGGTTCGATCAGACATCTCGTCTCGAATGGCTCGAAGCCGATGGACTCGGCGGCTATTCTTCCGGCCTCGATGCCGAGCCGCACCTCCCTGTATTCGGTCTCGGCCGTGCGCGTGAAGTCATGGCGGGGGATGGTCCACACACGGCCGGACTCCTCGCCCAAGTGGCGCGCGCACCGTCGAGAGACTAGCTTCACGCCCCGTGGAAATCATAATTGTAGTACTCGTCGGAGTTGCGGCCGTCGCCCTGGTGATGGTACCGCTGCTGCGCTCGGACCGCGTCGCACAGGACAGTGGCGACATGGAGCCGTTGCCGGGCAGTGATGCGTCGGATGCGATGTCATCGCCGGACGAATACGTGCGCGAGGAAGTACAGCTCTACCGTGACGCGCTGCGCGCTGGCACCGTGTGCGATCGCTGTTTGCAGGCAAATCCCGACGGCAGCCGCTTCTGCTCTGCATGCGGGCGCCAGCTCGGTAAGGAACCCGTGCTTTACGGCGAAGGAGACATGTGAGCACCACTACGACCACGTTGCCGCTGTCCAAAGAGATTTTCGAGCGCGCTCGCGAGCGCGTCAGGCCGCACGTAAAGCACACGCCGCTGCTCACGTCGCGAATTCTGAGCGAGCACACTGGTTTCGACATTCGCCTGAAGGCTGAAAATTTTCAGCGCACGGGCTCGTACAAGATTCGCGGGCCGCTCAACAAGTTTCATCACCTGACCGAGCGGCAGAAACAGGCCGGCGTGATCTGTTCGTCTGCGGGAAATCACGCGCAGGGCGTTGCGCTTGCAGCGAAGATCAACGGTATGAAGGCCGTCGTCGTGATGGCGGAGAACGCAACGCCGTCGAAGATTGCCGCGACGCGCGCGTACGGCGCAGAGGTTGTGCTGTACGGCACGATCTGGGATGAGGCCAACGAAAAAGCGAAAGAGCTCGTTGCAGAGCACGGTTACACATACATCCATCCGTTCGACGATCCTGAATTGATGGCAGGGCAGGGCACCGTCGGCCTCGAGATCTACGAGGACTGGCCCGAAGTCGAAGTTGTGGTCGTGCCGATCGGCGGTGGTGGCTTGATCTCCGGCGTATCGATGGCACTCAAGAATCTCAATCCCGAAATTCGCATCATCGGCGTCGAATCATCCGGCGCGCCCGGAATGAAGAACAGCGTCGATGCAGGGCACGTCGTGACGCTGGACACAGTCGACTGCATCATCGATGGCCTGCGTGTGAAGCGCGTCGGCGAGCACACGTATGAAGCCGTGAGCCGTTTTGTCGACGAGATCGTGACGCTTCCCGACTCCGAGATCTTCGACGGGATGCTGTGGATCATGGCGCACGCGAAGCTCGTCGTCGAAGGAGCAGCAGCAGCTTCGGTCGCAGCATTGCTGAAGGGATTGATCAAAGCTCCCGCCGGCACGAAGGTCTGCGCCGTTCTCAGCGGAGGGAATGTGAATCTCGATCAGCTGCGTGGATTGAAGTGGAATTGAAGACAGCATGACGCGGCGATGGGGCGACACGGTGACGCGGCGATATCGCTGCTTCCTGCTTTCCGTTGTTTTTCTGCCGTCGTGTCAGTACTTACAGCCCAAAACACCCGAGCCTGTCATCCAGATTCGCGTCGACACGGTGACAGTTACCAGGGAAATTGCGGCGCCATTACCGCAGGGCACACTAACGGAAGTGTGCCTCTCTACCGGACAAACAATCCAGATCGCCATCGCCTCCAACGGCGACACGCTGGTTGGTCCAACGCGCATGCGGCTCCGCGAAGCGCCGGGCATCACGTTTGCAGGCACGTACGCGGCTGACGCCGGCTGGTTCTCGCGCACGGATCCCATCCAGTTCGAGAAACGCACCTACACGAAGGCCGGCGTTCAGATCTCGCAAAAGTGCGACGACCTCAAAATCGTCGGCGACTACAACGGCATCACAATCCTCGCCGAAGTTCTGGAACCCGCGCCGCTCGCAAGAATTTACGTTCCGATCCGACCCGGCATTTTCCAGCCCTACACGACACCGATCGCCAAGCCCAGGAAACGCTGACCCCTTGCGCTATGGCTTCGCCCCGACGAGCCCTGAATATTTGAGATGGGGCGCAGCGCCGAACTTGTGCGGTTGGGGCGCAGCCGAATCATCGCGCTTTTGTCGGACATCTCTTGCGTCTGCGGATGGGCGGCCCATCCGCCCATCCGCAGACTCGAAATAGGCAGCGATTCACGACGTTTGTGCGGCGGAGTGAGTTCCGCCTCGGCGCGCTTCCTGCACCCCCCCAACGCAATGACGAACCCTACCCCTAAGACTGCCCGCCGTTATCCGGTCGGGGCCGAAGTGTCGCCTGGCGGCGGTGTGCATTTCCGCGTCTGGGCGCCCGACCACAAACTCGTCGAAGTCGTCCTCGAGGAGCTCGTCGACGGCTCGGATCTTCGCGCGATCGAGTTGAGCGCCGAAGGCGATGGCTATTTTGCCATCCTCGTTAAGGATGCCGGTCCCGGCACTCTGTATCGATTCCGGCTGGACGGAGAAGGTCCCTATCCGGATCCGGCATCGCGATTCCAGCCTGATGGGCCGCACGGCGCATCGCAGGTCATCGATGCGGCGGGCTTCGGCTGGAGTGATGACGATTGGCAGGGCGCAAAACTCCCGGGCCAGGTCATCTACGAGATGCATGTTGGCACGTTCACGCCGGGCGGCACGTGGGCGGCAGCGGAGCGCGAGCTGCCTGAGCTTGCCGCGCTCGGCGTATCGCTCATCGAGGTGATGCCAGTCTCGGAATTTGCCGGCCAGTTCGGCTGGGGATATGACGGTGTCGATTTATATTCGCCCACGCATCTGTACGGTGAGCCAGATGATTTCCGTCGCTTTGTGGATCGCGCGCACCAGCTTGGCGTCGGCGTGATCCTGGACGTCGTCTACAATCACTTCGGTCCCGATGGCTGCTACCTCGCCAGCTTCGCGAAGGGATATTTCACCGACAAGTACGCGAACGAGTGGGGCGAGCCTGTCAATTTTGATGGCGATGGCTCCGCTCCGGTTCGCGAGTTCGTGCTCAGCAACGCAGCGTACTGGATCGATGAGTATCATCTCGATGGTCTGCGCCTCGATGCGACGCAGCAGATCTTCGATGACTCGAGCGACAACATCATGGCTGCGCTCGTGCGACGCGTGCGCGCTGCAGCAAATGGTCGTTCGACGATCATTGTCGGCGAAAGCGAGCCCCAGCGCACGCAGCTCGTTCACACTCCGGAAAACGGCGGCTACGGCATTGATGCGCTGTGGAACGACGACTACCATCATAGTGCGACGGTTGCCGCGACAGGCCGCAGCGAAGCGTACTACTCCGATTACACGGGCGGCGCGCAGGAAATCGTTTCTGCAGTGAAGTGGGGCTTTCTCTATCAGGGGCAGCGCTACACGTGGCAGCGCCGGCGGCGCGGCACACCGACGTTCGGACTCGCGCGCAACGCGTTCATCGACTTTCTGCAGAACCACGATCAGATCGCGAACTCGGGCCGCGGTGAACGACTGCACAAGTTGACGAGTCCCGCGCGCTACCGCGCGCTCACGGGATTGCTGCTGCTCGGACCCGGCACGCCAATGCTGTTTCAGGGACAGGAATTCGCGTCGTCATCACCGTTCTACTATTTCGCGGATCATCAGGGCGATTTGGGGAAGGCTGTGCGCAAGGGGCGCGGCAAGTTCCTTGCGCAGTTCCGCACGCTCGCGACGCCCGAGATGCAGGCGATGCTCACCGACCCATCGTCTAACGAAACGTTCGTGCGCTGCAAGCTCGATCTCAGGGAACGCGACACGCATGCAGCGGAGTATGCACTGCATCGCGATCTGATTGCATTGCGGCGTAATGACGTGGTGTTTTCGCACCAGGGACAAAATGGGTACGACGGCGCTACGCTTTCGCCGCGCGCATTTCTGATCCGCTGGTTCGATGGAGAAGGTGAAGACCGCATATTGATCGTGAACCTGGGCCCCGACATGCACTACCAGCCTGCTGCGGAGCCACTGATCGCTCCGCCGGCGGACCGTCACTGGGAGATGTTGTGGTCGAGCGAAGATCCGACCTATGGCGGCACGGGCACACCGCCGCTCGAGACAAGACACGGCTGGTTTCTCCCC
>JBBQYT010000235.1:0-4770 GCA_038208385.1 Longimicrobiales bacterium
AATCCGGAATCAGGCGGCGTGAGTAATCGAGCGCATTGTCCAGCGTGTATCTATTGGTGGTCACCGATAACGCCGGGGCGTTCACTGGCCGACAGAATGCCAGCAGCAGCCTTTCGCTGAGTCGCAGTTTCTCCCCATCGCGGTCGACTGATAGCGTCCAAGCGTCTTTGTTCATTCATGGCCCCATCATATTGATGCTAACAACAATACGGCTTCCCGCGTGCGCGTTCTGGGGATAGGAGAACCGGCTCTTGCGACCTTCCCGCGAACATTTCCCTCTTGGGCAGCCCTCGCTAGGCGTCCCGCCGCGCGCCGCCCGGCGAAATGCCGGCATCGAATGATCGGCGGCCGGGGATGTCCAGACAATTCCTAAGTCCCTGACGTGAGCCGTGGGTGCTGACGATCCAGGCCGGACAACTCGAACTCGCGCGGCGTATATGGCTGACGAACACCGCAGACCGCAGGGTGGGTCACATCCGCCAGACGAGGTTTCGACCGCTACGCGGAGATCCTCGCGGTCTTCCAACGGGGATCGCTCAGCGACATTCCCGAAGTAGCCGCCATCCTCGGCGAGTCACTCGTTCTCCTGCTCTTCCGGCATCCGGCCAGCCAGCACGTTGACTTGCCGGAGACAGAGGATTGAGCGCCATTGCGTCGTTGAAGAACCGCAGACTCGGCTGGGCATGTCTCCCTCGGCGCTTCGAGGCTCGTGTTGCTGCAGAGTTACCGGCCTAGTGAACTCCTCCGATGGCGCATCTCGGCTTCAGCCCGCAGCCAATCGTCATGCGCCGTCCCCTCGCGTCCGAGTTGCTGGCGGTCCTCAAAAAACTGGTATGCGAGGCGGGCGATTTCGTCCTGGTCTCCCAATCCATTGATCGCCGCATATCCTTCGAGCGACTGCTCCGAATTTGCCGCATCCTTCAGACTGCGCGCGGTGGTGATATTCGCGTGAGCGTGTGGATCCTGTAGCTGACTTTGTAGATCGTTCGACACCTGTGGTTCTCCTTCAGATGGATGACGGCAGCGCCGAGAATGTTTCTTTCTACAATGCACGGATTGCTCGAGCAACCTCTTCAATGTGATCATGCGAAGCGGCAACCATCATACCTCCCGCACGTTTACCACACCGCAAGGGTCACATGGACATCAATGTCTCGCGCGCCCAGTGTAAGCCAAGTCTTTCAATGGGAGGAGTATAGCTCGTTCCATGAGTCGACGATTCTTGCGCCCAACGAGGCGCGGAACACACGTAGTGCGATTACTCTGATAGCGCCGCAGAGGCTCCGCCGCGGGAAATCGCCGCCGCACTGCGGCCAGCAGCTCGTTACTCAAACATCTCGTACAGCACGCGCCCGCTCGAGCCACTCGGCGTTTCCACGTCGACAATGGAGGTGAGCGTGGGGGCGATGTCATTCACGGCAACCTTCTCAAAATAACGACCAGCCTTGATGCCGCGCCCCATGAAAATGATCGGCACGTGCGAATCGTAGTTGTAGGGTGTGCCGTGCGAGGTTCCACGAGCCTCGAAAAGCCAATAGGGCTGAGACACGATGAACAGATCCGATCCGCGCTCGTCGTGGAAGCCGGCCCGGACGCGCCGGTCGATGATGTCGTCGTTCAACTGCCCCTTGCGAAGCTGAGTGCGCGTATAGACACGATAGATGTGCGGAATCGCACGCACGGCTTCCGCCGCCGTCTCCTCTACCTCTTCATGCGACAGTTTCTTTTCTTCGATCAAGCTGTAGTTCAGGTAAGGCGCCGGCCCCGACTTCCCTGCCACCCAGTCGCCAGCGCCATATTTGGAGGAGAGGGCGCTCTGAATCGCATTTAAGACGACACCTTCAGGCATGCGTCCACCCGGCATCTTGCGCTCTTGCATCACCTCGGGCATGGGGGCGACACCGTGGTCGCCGGTAAAGGTGACCATGTAGTTGTCCCGCCCAACTTTCTGGTCGAGAAACTCGAAAAGCCGCCCCAGCGTACGGTCGCTTTGAATCGAGATGTCTCGCATCTCGGCCGCGTCCGGTCCCAGGCTATGGCCGACACGGTCATTGGCCGAAAAGCTGATGGTGAGTACATCCGTCACATCGTCGGCGCCAAGATGCTCCCCTTCCACCGCAGCTTCGGCAAACAGCACAAGGAGCTCGTTCGAGTACGGCGTGCGATCGAGTGTATTGAAGTAGCCACGATCCGGTTTAGCTCCCAGCGTGGCGAACGGCTTGGCAGACTTCGAATCGAACGATGACCAGTTCTTGCCGGTCCACTGGTCCGCCGCGCGGCCGGCATTGAACTTTTCTACCCAATCCGGCAGAGCATCGAAATAGAACGTGCTGCTGACGAAGTTGCCGTTCTCCGTGTTGAACCAGAACGCTCCGTTCGCCATTCGACCCGCGGGAAGAATGGCCGCCCGATCCTTGCTGGAGACGCCGATCACTTTCGATTGCGAGTGGTTTGCCATCTTCAGTTCATCGCCTACTGTGCTTACCAGCAAACGCCGGGGCGAACTGGCGCGCCCCTCTCCACCGAGAAGCTTTGCGGAATCGTCCGACACACTGGTGACCTGTTTTCCGCTCTCGCGGTCGAACCACTCGTTCCCGACTATGCCGCTCAGAGACGGAGTAGCGCCCGTCAGCATGGCGGAGTGGCCGATCGCGGTCACCGTGGGGAAGTGCTCGTAGTGAGCGTTGGCGAACACGGCCCCGTTTTCGAGCAGACGCTTCAGACCTCCCGTGTAATCGGCGCGGAAGCGCGGGAGGTAATCGTAGCGGAATTGATCTATGGCGATATGCACGATCAGCTTTGGCTTCGGAGGCGCGGAGGCGAACAGGCCTGCGGCGCAGACCATGAGGGCAAGATAGCGGCTAGGTTTCATAGGGATCCTACTCCCCCGATTATGTCATGCGGCCTCTGCGCATCCCATTGCTACACTGATGACGTTCGTGGATCTGAGTACCTCACTCATGTACGTGAAAGGCGTCGGACCAGGACGCGCCGCCATGCTTGAAGCTAAAGGCTTGTCCACGATAGAGGATCTGCTTGGCTATCTTCCACTTCGCTACGAAGACCGGAGCAATCTCAAACCGATTGCACGCTTGGCTCCCGGAGAGATGGCGACGGTCATCGCGGAAGTACGAAGTGCCAGTCTGGCCGGGTTCAAACGGCGCAACCTCGGCCTGTTTGAGGCAATCTTCACAGACGGATCTGGCTGCTTGCTCAACGCCAAGTGGTTTCACGGCGGCTACCTCGCCAACATACTGGTGCCAGGACTGCGTGCGGCATTATTCGGCAAGATCGAAATCGATTCCTTCACCGGGCAGCTCACCGTCATGCATCCGGAATTCGAGATTCTATCCGGCGACGAGGACGAGGGAGAGAACTCTCTACACACCGGGCGCATCGTGCCAATTTATGAGGCTGCGGCGAAGATTACGTCGCGCGTCTTTCGCACCATCATGCGGCGTGTCCTTGAGGAGTTGCCGGGGCTGGACGATCCGCTTCCCGAACACGTGCGCTCGATTCTAAAGCTGCCCGATCGATGGGCAGCCGTGCAGACGCTTCACTTCCCTCCGGAGAGCGAGGACATTCGTCTTTTGAACTCCTTTCGCTCGCAGGCGCACATCCGGGCCATCTTCGAGGAGTTTTTCTGGCTCGAGACCGGATTGGCACTCAAACGGATCAAGGCTCGAGCCGAAACCGGCATCGCCTTTGAATTGAACGAACGGGTGCGCGAGAAGATCAAGGCGATGCTGCCGTTCAAGCCGACGGCGGCACAGAAGCGCGTCCTCGCCGAGATCGCGCGCGATATGTCGGAACCCCACCCGATGAACCGGCTCCTGCAGGGTGATGTAGGGAGCGGCAAGACTCTGGTGGCAGCCGAGGCTGCAATCATTGCCATTGAAAACGGCTATCAAGTGGCGCTCCTGGCTCCTACCGAGATTCTCGCCACGCAGCACTATATCTACTTGAAAACTCTTCTCGGCAAGGTGGGATATGTCGTCGCTTCTCTCACTGGCTCCAACACCGCACGCGAGAAGATGAAGCTCAAAGAGCTAGTTGCCGCTGGATATGTTCATGTTCTTGTGGGCACGCACGCTCTTCTCGAGAAGGACGTCGAGTTCCACCGCCTAGGTTTGGCAGTCGTCGACGAGCAGCACCGCTTCGGAGTGATACAGCGACTGAGATTCATCGAGAAAGGCGGCAAGCCGGATGTGCTCGTCATGACAGCGACCCCCATTCCACGGACGCTCGCATTGACGCTGTACGGCGAACTCGATACATCGATCATTGATGAACTCCCACCCGGGCGCAAACCTATCGAAACACGCCACGTGCTTGAGGACCGCGTGGAAGGGGTGTACAGCTTTATCGGCAAGCAGGTGGCGGGTGGGCGTCAAGCCTACGTCGTTTATCCAGTCATCGAAGAATCGGAAACTCAGGCGATGAAAGCGGCGCAAGCGATGCATGAGCAGCTGTCCCAGATAGTGTTCCCCAACTTGCGTGTTGGATTGCTGCACGGCAAATTGAGCGCTGATGAGAAGGAGCAGTCGATGGCCCGGTTCAAGTCCGGCGAGACACAGATCCTGGTCGCGACCACCGTGATCGAAGTGGGTGTGGATGTCCCAAATGCGACGGTTATGGTCATCGAGCAAGCGGAGCGTTTCGGGCTCGCGCAACTCCATCAACTGCGCGGGCGTGTGGGGCGCGGAGGGGAACAAAGCTACTGCGTCCTCGTTACCGGCAAGTTGAACGAGACGGCGCGTGAGCGCATCC
>JBBQYT010000236.1:0-4761 GCA_038208385.1 Longimicrobiales bacterium
TCCCGGCTCCACGAGAATGCTCGCGACGATGCCGTTCGCCGCAGCCTTCAGCTCGTTCTCCATCTTCATCGCTTCAATGATCACAATGCCCTGCCCCGCCTTCACGGTATCGCCTACGGCGACTTCGATACGAACGACCAGGCCCGGCATTGGTGCACGCAACGGCTTCGGGCCTTGCGGGCCGGCGGTGCGCGCGGTCATCGCGCGGATCGTGCGCGTGCGCTCATCGACGACTTCCGCACTCATGCGACGACCACCCAGCATCAGCTCCCAGCTGCCGCGCTCACTACCATTCTGCGCAACGATCGGATAGGACCGCCCATCGACAAGCAGGTGACGGATCGGTGTGCCCGGCACATGCACGAGGTCCGCGTTCATACGCTGCCCATCCACAAACACTTCCTGGCCCTTCAGCTCGACTTCGATAGTCTTGTCGCCAAGCGTCACGAAGTAACGCATACCACCTCCGCGACGCTTTCGACATGCGCCGTTTGGGGAAACAAATCAAAACATTTGAGTGACGCTACGCGATAGTTTTCGCCGAGGCGCTGGATGTCTCGCGCGAGCGTCGCGGGATTGCAGCTTACGTACAGGATGCGCGCGCGCGATCTTGCGAGTATTGCCGGAACCGCAGCATCCAGGCCCGTGCGCGGCGGATTTACGATGATGAGATCCGCCGGCAGCGCTGCTCCCAGCAGCTCCTCGACTTTGCCTTCGCGAATATGAACATTGTTCGGCGCATTCTTCCGTGCTTCTTCGACCGCGTCCCTGTCCAGCTCGATACCGATCACGTTGGCGCCTGCACGTGCAAGCCGGCGCGCGTGCAACCCAATGCCGCAGTACGCATCGACGACAAATTTTCCGTCGACATTCCCAGCGATGCTCGCGACGTAATCCTCGAGCAGTGATGCAGCCGCGCGGTTCACCTGCAAAAACATCGCACCACTCAATGCGAGCTCTTCATCCTGCCAGTCTTCTTCGACGGCAGCCGCTCCGCCAATCAGCTGATGCGCATCATCCTGACGCGCGCGATGCCAGATTGCAGACAGGCCCTCGACGCGCTTCAGCAGCGCGTCCGGCTCTCCCGCATTGTAGCCACCATCGACAACCAGACTCACTTCGCCGGAGGATGCACCGCGCAGGGTCAGTCGAAGCCGCCTTCCCCATGGCAGCAGATTCGCACCCTCGCCCCAGCTCGCGCGCAGTCTGCCCCACACCTGTGAGATCGGCAGCTCGGGCAACAGGCACGCATCCCCAATGTCGACGATGCGCTCCGGATGATTCAATTCGTGGAAGCCGGCGACAACCTTGCCGGTGCCGAGCCTCACGAGTGTAAAGGAAACACGATTGCGATAACGGAATTCTTCAGGTGAAGGCACTACGTCCGGAATCGCGATGTCGATACCGCCAATACGGCGCAGAGAATCTGCAACGATGCCGGCCTTCGCTGTCAACTGCACCTGGTATGTGAGATGCTCGAGCGTGCAGCCACCACAGCGCGCATAGTGCGGACACGGCGCTTCGCGACGATGGCTGCTCCCCAGGCGAATCATAATCGCTTCCGCGCGCGCCCAGCGCTTCTTCTCCTCGAGAATGCGCACTTCCACGTCCTCGCCCGGCACGGTGCGATGTACGAAGACCGCCTTGCCGTCCGGCAGGCGCCCGACGCCCGCCCCGCCAGCCGCAATCCCCGTGATGTGGACGAGCACTTCGTCGGACAAACAAATTCTCCAGCGCGAAAAACAAGACCGCCTCAAGGCAAAGTCCCAGAGGCGGAAGAAGATACGAAAGCGATAGCTGCCAAGAAAGTGACGCTGTTAATGTGCCTGGCCCATCGACATCGGATCGTGCTCCATGACGGAGGCCATGCGAGCGGCCTGATCTGCTTCGAGCACCGTCGAGCGTGCGTGGCTGTATGTGCGCCACGCGTTTTCTGCGACGGCATTGAGCTGCGCTGCCGTCGTCTTGCCGTTCAATGCGGTGCGCACGCGCGCCGCCTGCTGGTCACACGCAGCCTGCAGCTTCTGTTTTTGGGACGGCGCAAGCTTTGCAAGCGCATCTGTGCGCGTAATCTCGTCCGCGCATCCCGTCGGACCCCCAAGCGCCACGCCCCACGCTGCGTCCTCCGATGCGCCCTGCGCGAAGCTCACCGGCAAACCTGCACGGGTGTACGGCAGCGCGCGATCTCCCAGCGCAAAAACACCGTCTGGATTGTCCGTCCACGTCCACGCATGCAGCATCACGAGCATCGTTTTGCCATCGCCACCCCCGAGCTTGCCGTTCTTGATCTGCTGCTCGACGCGCCACGACAAAAACGGCCTGTCAGCGACGAGTGCGCGCGCCAGCTTTGCCACGTCGTGCATGTGCCAGTGATCCGCATCTCCTGCAAATCCTTCGGGAGCAGGATCGCCCGGATGTTGGTATGTCGTGTACGCGACGCCCATCAATTGCAGCTTGCCGTTAATTGTCGCGTACTGAAGCGTGGAGGGATGCATCAAATCGAGCGGCTTCCGAACATCTTCTTTGCGATACCAGTGCTGCCCCATGAGCGGGCCTTCGGTCTTCCCGAAGCGCACATAGCCATCAGCCCTGGCCGAATCCACATTCTGGTACCGCGCAGTCGCGGCACGCACTGCGTCCAGCTGCGCCAGTGTTTGGGGAGACAAAGTCTGTTTCGGGCTCCCACTCGAGCTCGCGGTCGACGGATGCTCCGTCTTGATCCCGTCCATGTGCTCATGCGAAGCCGTCTGTGCAGCAATCGGCGTCGCGATCAAAGCGCAGAAGAACGCCATGAGGCCGAGCAAAGTTCGCCGCCCTGCCGCATCGCCCCCTCGCCGCGTCCTTGAGGCAGGGCCGGGGGTGGTTAGGGCCACCATAGGAAGATCTCTCATAGCCAATCCTAACCCATTACCGCCAGCCGAGATCCCGCCAGCGGCTCGTCCCTGCGCCGCCATCTCCGGAGCCAGCAGACCGCGTCACCGTACCACGCTGACGGCTTTCCTCCTCCAACAGCGCTGCCGCAATGGCTGCGGCCTGCAAAAGCTCCTGGCTGTCACCGCCGTGCAACAGCTCCGGGTGCTTGTCCAGATACCGGATGTCGATTTTGCCCGCACGAAAATCCGGCTCGTCCATCACGCGTTGATGGAAATTCGCACTCGTCTCCACGCCGACGATGCGAAGCTCCGACAATGCGCGGCGCATGCGTTCGATCGCCGTATCGCGATCGGCGCCGTGGACGATCAATTTCCCGAGCAGTGGGTCGTAGAACAGCGAAACCTCGAAGCCTTCGTAGATGCCACCATCCCATCGCACTCCAGGGCCCGACGGAAGCTCTACGAATGCAATACGACCCGTCGATGGCAAAAAACCGTTTGCAGGATCTTCACTGGTGAGACGGCACTCGATGGCGTGACCGGTGAGCTTGATGTCGTCCTGCGTGAACGGCAGTGCTTCGCCTCCGGCGATGCGTAGCTGCCATTGCACGAGATCCAGCCCCGTAATCAGCTCCGTCACGGGATGCTCGACCTGGATGCGCGTGTTCATCTCGAGAAAAAAGAAGTCGCCGTCCTTGAACAAAAACTCGATTGTTCCGGCGTTGCGATAATCCACTGCGCGCGCTGCCGAGACAGCAGCCTCGCCCATGCGCGCACGAAGCTTGGGTGTCAGCGCGACGGACGGCGCTTCTTCGACAAGTTTTTGGTGACGACGCTGGATCGAACACTCGCGCTCGCCGAGGTACAACGTCGTGCCGTGTCCGTCGGCGAGTACCTGGATCTCGATGTGACGCGGGCCATCCAGATACTTCTCGAGGTACACGCTGCCATCGCCGAAGGCAGAAAGTGCTTCGTGAGAGGCGGCCTCGAACGCGCGCGCGACTTCATCCGCACTGTTGACAATGCGCATGCCCTTGCCGCCACCGCCTGCTGCAGCCTTCAACAACACCGGAAAACCGATGTCCGCTGCGACGCGCGTCGCTTCCTGCGCGTCGACGAGCGCGGCGACAACACCCGGCACAACCGGCACGCCGGCATCCTGCATTCGGCGACGGGCCTCGGTCTTGTCGCCCATCGCAGTGATCGCAGTCGACGGCGGTCCGATGAATATCAGTCCCGCCTGCTCGACAGCGGCCGCGAATGTCGCACGCTCGGAAAGAAACCCGTAACCAGGATGAACAGCATCACAGCCGCTTCGCTTTGCGACATCCAGCAACACATCGGCGCGCAAATAACTCTGCGCAGATGGTGCGGGTCCGATGCGGTACGCTTCATCAGCCTCGAGCACGTGAGGTGCGAGACGATCGGCATCAGAGAACACCGCCACTGCTTCGATGCCGAGCTCGTGACATGCGCGAATGATTCGAACTGCAATCTCGCCGCGGTTTGCGACGAGGACCTTCTTCAGCATCGGCACTTACCCGTTGTCGCTGAGAATGCTGCCAAGAATGCCCGCGCCGAGAACTGCACCACCGATGCCACCACCGATGCCACCACCGATGCCACCACCGGCCGGACGCCCGGAATCAGTTCCGCCAACACGCGCTGCTGCAACAATGCGATCGGCAAGGCGCGAGAACGGCAGGCTTTGCAGGTAAACCGGACCGGGACCCGTCAGCGTGGCGAGAAACAGACCCTCGCCGCCAAACAGCGCATTCTTGAAACCGCCGATAAACTGGATGTCGTATTCGACAGTCGGCGCAAACGCGACGATGGTCCCCGTATCGACGCGCAGTGTCTCGCGCGGCTTCAACATGCGCTGGATGAT
>JBBQYT010000237.1:0-4747 GCA_038208385.1 Longimicrobiales bacterium
GCATGGTTTGGCGTCGGCGCTGCATTCGATGCGTATGCGAAAGAGCACCCGCGGCCGGAAGAGCATTTGCGCGTGATGTTCCGCGAGTTTCGCCTGTTCAACGACCTGATCTCGAACGTAGAGATCGGCATGGCGAAAGCCGACCTCGCCATCGCAAGGCTGTATGCGGAGCTGGTGCCGGATGAAGTGCTCCGCGATCGCGTTTTCACAATGATCGCAGAAGAATTCGAGCGCACGCGCGCGTGGGTGTTGCGCGTGAGCGAACAATCCGAGCTGCTGGAGAATAGCCCGGTGCTCGCACGCTCGATCAGGCTCCGCAATCCGTACGTCGACCCATTGAGCAGAATCCAGGTCGAGCTGCTGCGCCGGAAGCGCGCGGGAGAGAAGGACGCTGTTATGGATTACGCATTGGCGTCGACCATTAATGGCATCTCTGCGGGTCTACGGAACACGGGTTGATGCTCGACAGGTCGGCATTCCGTCCCGTCCCAGAGATGCAACTTAAATCCCCTCGATACGTACGGTTGTCAGAGATCCTCAAAGTCCACGCATTTGGAGGCACCCGCATGAACGCGCTGCCCGCGCTCCGCTATACCGTTCGCAAGCTCCTGCATGCGCCGTTGTTCACGATCGCGTGCATCCTCACGCTCGCCATCGGCATTGGTGCAACGACTGCCATTTTCACGGTCATCAACGGCGTCCTGCTGAAACCGCTGCCGTACAAGGATTCCGGCGACCTCCTGAGCATCCGCCACACGGCGCCCGGTCTCAACATGGTCGATGTCCCGCAGGCGCCCGCGTTGTACCTCACGTATCGGGAGCAGGGACAGCGCGTATTTGATGAGCTTGCGATGTGGCAGGAGGACCGCATCGCGGTGACCGGCATGGGCCAGCCGGAACAGGTCGACGGACTGGACATGACGGATGGCACCCTGCCGATGCTCGGGGTGCGTCCCATGCTCGGGCGCAACTTCACAAAAGAGGAAGACACAGCGCAGGGCGCGCGCGTCGTTCTGCTGAGCTACGGGTACTGGCAGCGGAAGTTTGGCGGAGATCCATCCGCCGTCGGGAAGATTCTGCGTCTCGATGGTGACAGCCACGAAATCATTGGCGTGATGCCCAAGGACTTCCATTCGATCGAGGGTGATCCCGAGCTCTACCTGCCGATGCGACTCGATCGCGCGAAGATTTTCATGGGCAACTTCAGCTACGGCGGCGCTGCGCGATTGAAGAAGGGCGCGACACTCGAGCAGGTGCGCAGCGAAATGAGTCGCCTGATCGTGGTCGCGACGGAGAGCTTCCCCTCCCCGGGTGCTATCACACTGGACATGCTGCGCGAAGCGCATTTCGCGCCGAACGTGAAGCCACTGAAGGAATTCGTGGTTGGCGACATCGGCAAGATTCTGTGGGTCCTTCTCGGCACTGTCGGCATTGTGTTGCTGATTGCGTGCGCGAACGTAGCGAACCTCTATCTCGTGCGCGCGGAAGGACGCCAGCGCGAGATCGCGATTCGAACTGCGCTCGGTGCGAGCGCTGGACGGATACGCCGTGAGTTCCTGGCAGAGAGCGTCGTGCTCGGTCTCATGGGCGGCGTTGTCGGTACTGTGCTCGCCTATGCAGGCGTTCGATTGCTCGTCGCTCTCGGGCCCACCAGCCTGCCGCGTCTGAAGGAAATCAGCATCGATCCTGCGGTGCTGCTGTTTGCATTGGTCGTATCGGTTATTGCAGGAATCCTCTTTGGTCTCGTGCCGAGCTTCAAGTACGGCAATCCCGAGCTCGTGCCGATGCTGAAAGAAGGGCGCGGCCAGAGCGCGGGACGCGAGCGACACCACGCTCGCAACACGCTCGTGATTTCCCAGATCGCGCTGGCACTCGTACTGCTCGTAGCTTCGGGACTCATGATCCGCAGCTTTCAGCAGGTGCGCAAAATCGACCCCGGCTTCCGCGACCCGAAGAACGTGTTGACGCTGAGAATTGCAATTCCAAAAGCGGAAGTTCCGGATGACGAAGCGGCCGTGCGTATGCACGAGCTGATCGCGGCAAAGATCGGCGCAATTCCAGGCATCAGGGCAGTTGGTTTGTCATCGTCGATTCCGCTGGACAACAACACCAGTCACGATCCGATCTACGTCGAAGACAAACCGGGACGTGAGGGGGTGATTCCACCGGTCCGCGATTTCCGCTGGGTTGGCGGCGGACACTTCGAGGCACTCGGCTGGCCGGTTCTTGCCGGACGCACGATCACGTGGGCGGACGTGCACACGCACGCGCCTGTGGCTATGGTCACCGAAGACTTTGCGCGCGCATTCTTCAAGACACTGGGTGCTGCCATCGGCAAACGCATCCGGCAGGATCCCGGCAGTGCGTGGCGCGAGATCATCGGCGTGGTTGGCAGCGTTCACGACGACGGCCTCGACAAGCCCGCAACGCCGGCGATTTACTGGCCAATGATTCAGGACCACTGGTGGCGGAACGAAACGAACGTACAACGCACGATGACGTACGCAATTCGCACGTCGAACATCGGTACGTCATCGCTCGAAAACCAGGTGCGCCAGGCGGTGTGGTCCATCAATCCAAACCTGCCACTCGCCAACGTGCGCACACTCGACACAATCCTGCAGCGCTCGATGGCACGCACATCGTTTGCGATGATCATGCTCGGCATCGCCGCCGGCGTCGCGCTGTTACTCGGCGCAATCGGCATCTACGGCGTGATCTCCTACATCGTCTCACAGCGCACACGCGAAATCGGCGTACGGATGGCACTCGGCGCGCGCCGCGTGGACGTCACCAACATGGTCCTCCGCCACGGCATGTCCCTCGCCGCCGCAGGACTGGTGGTCGGACTCGTTGCAGCCGTGCTGCTCAGTCGATTGATGACCGCACTGCTGTTCGGCGTGAGCGCCTTCGATCCGCTGACGTATGGTGCAGTGGCGCTCGCCGTCGGATCGATCGCATTGGTTGCGAGCTGGATTCCCGCGTTTCGTGCTGCAGGTGTTCAGCCGGTTGAGGCGCTTCGTCGAGACTAGGACTTCTCGAGATTGAAACTGCTTTTCATGCCGTGAGCGATGCAACGCGCACTGAGTGTCTTTGATGACGTTTCTCGTGCCTGCTAGAATTCTGCCTTCATGCCGATTGTAATTGTACGGCCCGGTACAACAGTCACGTTGTCGGGCTCGCCACGCTGGTAGTTGAACAGATTCGAGCCGGTCGCGAGCAGTGTGATGCCACGCCCGATGTCGCGTGTCAGCGCTGCGTTCAGCCGAGTGGCGCCGTCGTAGTGCAGCCAGTAGCTGCGTAGTGCATTGCCCACGAGCTGGTGGGCCTCGCGTTTGCCGGATATGCGGCTATCGGCGAGCGACAGGCGATCGTAATTGATCCAGTCGGACGCGCGGTATGCGGACATGGACGCCTGCCAGCGCTTCGCCGAATAGGTTGCGCTCAAACTCGCGGTGCGGCCCGGCACTTCGAGCATGCGATCGCCGGGGTGTAAATCGCCCGTGTAGCCGGAAGCAACCTGCTCGACGCGGCTATCCACCGTCGAGAACGTCCCCGCGAATGTAATGCGCGACAGGTGTAGTGAACCCTGCAGCTCCCAGCCCCTGTTCCTGATGCCGCCGACGTTCTGAAGCTCGTAGCCGATGCGTGGTGCTGCGCCGGGACGATTCAACGAATCGAATGCGACACCCACGCGCTGAATGAGGCCGGATGCGCGCTGGTCGAAACGCGTCACCTGGAAAGACAGCAGGTGACCGATGAGAAGGTCGGCACCCGCTTCGACACCAACCTGCCGTTCGGGGGCGAGGTCCTGACGCTCGAGCTGTGCGTGCATGTTCGGCGAGCTGAGTCCGCGCGATGCGGTCTGGACCGGCCGAATGCCTTTGCCAAAGCCGGCGCGCAGCTTCAACGTCGCGGCATCTCCGAAGTCCGTCACGAACGCGCCTCCCAGCTCGGGCAGTGTCACGTAGTGTCCGATGCCCGCGGGATTCACGTCGCGCTCTTCGCGCAGTCCTGCCGTCACGAACAGACGGTCGAAAAATCCTGCATTGATCTGCCCCAGCACGCCCGTGCTGCTCTGCCAATCGGAGATTGTCGGGAGCTGCGCGTGCGTAGCAAGCTCGCCGGCGCCTCCAATATCATCGTTATCAGCATCAGCATCCGACTGCGTGCGCAATACCGACTGCTCGGCCGCTACCGTCAACGTTGCCGTGTGCGATGTGTTCGCACCGAACGTCGCTGCACTGCTCGCGCGCATCGTGAGGCGCGTGCCGTTGCCGCGCGCGGCCCGCAACGCAGAGTCGGCAGCGGATGGAATCGGCGTGAAGTCATCGGGCGCGCCACTCAGTGTGTAGCCGTCGATGCCGGCGACGATCGAGTGCACCAAACGGTCGTTCTGGATGATGCGGGTATTGAATCCGAGTGTGTACTCGGAAACGGCCTGCTGCGCGGTCTGCGCAACCAGGTTCTGCCTCTCCGAGTCGGCGCGTGTCACCCGATCGGCCGTGTGCAGGCTGTACTCGGGGCGATCTGCACTCTTCATTGTGCCCGACGGCGGCGTGTAATTCATCGGCTGCGTGTTGAGCGCGCTCAGCAGCGGATTGAGCGCAGCGCCCGCGCGCTCCATGAACAACCGACCGGTTACGGTCGTGATTGCGTGCGAGCCGACAATGCGCGCTCCGCCATTCCCGAGCAGGTGCCAGCTGTCACTGCCCGGAATGAAATCGCCGAACTTGCCGCCGGCAAT
>JBBQYT010000238.1:0-4739 GCA_038208385.1 Longimicrobiales bacterium
AACGGGGTTCCGGGAGAGAACAACTGTCGAGCGGCACTGCGAGCCCGCTAGATTGCGCGGATGGATCCAGTGCGCAGTGAACCGCACAACCGCGTCGGGATCGGCTCGGAGCTGAAGCGACGGCGCGTATTCAGCGCCGCCGGCTTGTACATCGTAGGGTCGTGGGTCGCGATTCAGGCGGCGGCCACGATTTTTCCGATGCTCGATCTCCCGGCCGCCGCACCCAAAGCAGTCCTGGCCCTGGCAATCATCGGATTCATCCCGGCAATGGTGCTCGCGTGGGTCTATGATCTCAAGCTCGGGTCGGGATTCACACGCACGGTAGAGCCCGTTCGTGCGGTGACGATCGCTGCTCGCGCGGAGCAGACCTCGCTTGTCGTTTTACCATTCGTGAACATGAGTGCCGAGCCCGAGGCCGCGTATTTCAGCGACGGGATCACGGAAGAGCTGATGAACGGGCTCGCGCGGATCGAAGGCCTGCGCGTGGTGTCCAGGACATCTGCGTATTCATTTCGCGGACGCGAGCTTTCCGCACGCGAAGTGGGCGAGGCGCTGAGTGTGGGGTTCGTTGTCGAGGGCAGTGTGCGCCGATCGGGCGACCGTTTGCGCATGTCGGTCCAGCTCGCGCGCGCAGGCGATGACACAGTCCTCTGGTCCGAGCGCTACGAGCGCGTGCTCGATGATGTGTTCGCCGTGCAGGATGAAGTGACGAGCAGAATTGTCGAAACGATTGGCGAGACCCTGCAGCTCGGTCCCATGGCGGGACAGGTGCCGGTGCGGCACGCGCGCAGCCTCGAGGCGTACGACCTCTATCTGCTTGGCCGCCACCACTCGACGCAGCGTACAGAAACGGGGATGCGGCGCGCGCTCGAGTTCTTCGAGCAGGCCATCACAATCGATCCGCAGTTCGCGCCCGCATATTCCGGAATCGCAGATGCGTCTGCACTGTTGGCGTCATGGCAGTTCGCGAACACGGCAGACATGTACCCGCGCGCCGTGGCGGCTGCACGAAAGGCATTGGAGCTCGATGAATCGTCTGCCGAAGCACACGCATCCATCGGATTCATCAAATACAACTGGGAGTGGGATTGGAACGGCGCCGTGCGCGAGCTGAGCCGCGCCATCGAGCTCAACCCCAATCTCGAGAGCGCGCACCGCTGGCTATCAGGATTTCTGGCAGGCATCGGCCGGGACTCCGAAGCGTTGCCGATCGCACTGCGTGTTCGCGCACTCGACCCCGCCTCGCCACTGCCGCGCATGAACCTCGGCATCATCCATTTTCTCGCCGGACGGTACGACGAAGCGGTGGCCGAGTTTCAGCAGCTGCTGGCAATCGATCCCCAGTTCGCGCGCGCGTACGCATTCACGGCTGCCTCTCTCTCGCTGCAGGGCAGCCACGATGAGGCCATTGCAATCGCGCGCCGCGGCGTCGAACAATCCGGCGGACACTCGTTCATGGTACTCCCGCTCGGCATCTCACTCGCGTACGCACATCGTGCGGACGAGGCGCGCGCACTGCTGGACCCGATCAAAGCCGGGCTGCCGCCGTTCTATCAGGCAATGGCGCACGCTGTTCTCGACGAAGCGGATGGTGTCTTTGACGCGCTGGAACGTGGCTGCGACGAGCACGCGGACTGGATGTACTCCGTCGGAACACAACCCTGGTTTCGCGATTACCACACGAATCCGCGTTTTGTCGCGCTGCTGCAGAGACTGAACCTCGGCCCGACCGTTATTTAGTCAGGCTGACTAAACACGCT
Organism: Longimicrobiales bacterium; assembly: GCA_038208385.1. Lineage (GTDB taxonomy): Bacteria > Gemmatimonadota > Gemmatimonadetes > Longimicrobiales > RSA9 > JBBQYT01. Next base: position 1,761 of record JBBQYT010000238.1, read on the forward strand.
CGAAATTACAGAACCACTCACCACGTACAGCGGCTCTTACTCGTCGAACATCTCGACCAGACGACGGCGAACATCGCACAGCGCGTGAACGAGTCCGGACAATGTCCGCTTCCGCGGGCTTCCGTCACTCTTCCGCTTCGCGACATGTCGCCGCGCATCCGCCAGCGCTCCCGCATCGCCATAAGGCTCGAGCTGGAACAGCGTCATCGATGGCATTCTCATACCTCCACAAGCTCCGGTGCCGGCAGGATGTTCCTGCCTCTACCTTGTTGACGAACGAGCCCGCGCCAAATCGACACCGCCTCCAGGAGCGGCCAAAGGCGTTAGACTTTGGCGAAGGCGAGGCAGCCCCGGCAGGATCAGCACGGCCAGCATCTCCATCGCATTGCCACACCTCCTCGCAAAAGGAACCGCCCCGGCGACAACTCACCGGGGCGGCTTTCCTCCATCCGTAAACCTGGGGCTACTGGAGCTTTGTCAGTCCAAGGATCGTGTTCAGCACGTTGCCGAGGATCGAGCCCGTGTTGTTGTTGTAGTTGTAGTTGCCGTACGTCGTGCGGGTGTTGTAGCCGTCCTCGTAGCCGCGCCGGAAACCCTCGCGGAAATATGCGTTGTAGTCGCTCTGTGCGACGTAGTTGCCGTTGTAGCCGTAGTTCGCGTCGCGATACGCGTACGAATTGCGGTAGTCTGCCCGCCCGCGATCCTGACGGTCAGCCTGTCCCGCAAGAGCGCCCTGCTGATAGCCGAGGTTCACAGCCCGGCGAAGCTCATCCGCGCCATACTGGTTCGTCTGTCGTGCAACACCACCAACGTTGTAGCGATACGTGTTGCCAGTCGAGTAGTACGGATCGTTGCGGTAGTCACGCTGCGTACGCAGGTACTGCTGCTGCTGACGCAGGTTCTCGAGATACTGCTGCTGCACGCGGTATTGCGCCATGCGACGCTGCTGCTGCAGCTGTGCGTTCTGCTGTTGCGCGAGCCTTGTCTGACCGTCGAGATGCGCACGATACGCCGCCGCGCGCTGCTCCTGAATCTGGATGCGCTGCTGCTGCTCCTGCGCCGAAATCTGACCATCGCGCGATCCACGATTGTCATGGCCCCTGTTGTCATGGTCTTTCTTGTCATGGTCTTTCTTGTCATGGCCTCTGTTGTCATGCCCACGATCGTCGTGCTTGTTGCGGTCATCGCGCTGCTGCCCATTCACTGCCGCGCTGCTACCGACAACCAGCAAAAGTGCTGCTATCGCAATCGAACCTGTCTTTTTCATTTTGGTAAGCCTCACGTGTATGGCCCCTGCTTGCGCGAACCCGTGGGGTTGTGTGCAAAGGCGCCTGGTGGGCCAGTGTAAAGGCAATAGCCGTACCGTAGACCGTTTCTGCCCCGGATTTTCTCAAGAACCTGCATTTTTCGTGGTCATTGACTCCATTCGCTGCGCGTGCAGTATTGCGCACAGGCCCCGTTGCATCCGGACGCGGACCGACCTCCCCCACAGCACACCCTGGCGCACCAAGCTGCTTCTCACACATGAAGCAGCGTGCCGTTTTTCACGCCTTCAATTTTCCAGACTGAGCGCAAAGTCGGCGTCGTATTGATGCCGATGTTGTCTTTGCATCCGTGTGTTGCAGGTAGGTGTCTTCTTCGGGGGAGGACTCCATGGGTTGGCGCACGTTCGTGTTTGGATTCGTACTCGTACTGTCTGCAGGTAACGTCGTTGCACAACAACGGCGAACGGTCACTGGCACAGTGACAGATGAAGCATCCGGCCGGCCGATTTCAGGCGCACAAATCGTCATCAAAGGTACGAACACAGGCACGCTCGGGAAGGTTGACGGATCGTTTGCGATCGCGATTCCGGCAGCCGGCGCAACGCTCCTTGTGAACTTCATTGGCTACAAGCGCGCGGAAGTTCGCGTGGCTCCTGGACAGAGCTCTGTGCAAGTGCCGTTGAAGGTCGATGTGTTGAAGCTGGACGAAATTGTCGTGACCGGACAAGCCACAGGCATGCAGCGGCGCAACCTTGCGAATGCCGTTGCAAAGGTGAGCGCGGAAGATCTGGTGCGGGCGCCAACGGCCACCGTCGAGCAGGCATTGCAGGGCAAGCTCACGGGCGCGCAAATCTCCCAGAACTCGGGCGCGCCGGGCGGAGGTGTCCAGGTTAGGCTACGGGGAGTGACCTCAATCAATGGCGCATCAACGCCGTTGTACGTGGTCGATGGAGCGATTGTCAGCGACGCCGCGATCTCACCAGGCACGAACTTCCTTACGCAGGCCAATCCGGGCGTGACGCTCACGACGACGCAGGAGAACCAGGTCAATCGCATTGCAGACCTGAATCCGAACGACATCGAGAGCATTGAAGTGCTGAAGGGCGCGGCTGCGTCGGCGATCTATGGATCGAAGGCATCGAACGGCGTGATCATCATCACGACGAAGCGCGGGCGCATTGGCGCGCCGCAGATCAGTCTGTCACAGCGGTTCGGCGTCGCGTCTGCAAGCAGGCTCGTAGGCTCACGCACGTTCACTACTCTCGCGGATGCAGTTGCTGCCTTCGGCGACGTCGCGAAGACCGATTACGTGCCGGGCGTTCTGTTCGACAATGAAAAGGTGCTCGCCGGCAACAAACCGCTTTCGTATGAGACGTCCGGCAGCCTGAGCGGTGGCAATGAGAACACGCGCTACTTCGCGTCAGGACTCCTGAAGCGCGATGGCGGGATTGTCACGAACACGTTCTACGACAAGCAGGCATTGCGCCTCAATCTAGATCAGGGCATCGGCAACAAGTTCAACTTCAGTGTCAACTCGGAAGTCGTACATTCCGAGTCCGACCGCGGTCTCGTCAACAACGAAAACAACGGCTCGAGCTACTGGTCTGCGTTCTCGACCACACCAAGCTCTTCGATCTGCGTCAACGCGACGATGGAACCTGGCCGATCAACAACTACGGATTCAGTAATCCGCTACAGACTGCCGCGCTGTTCA
>JBBQYT010000239.1:0-4736 GCA_038208385.1 Longimicrobiales bacterium
GGGAACGACGAAGGGTCTGGATTGGGATGGATACAGCAATCTGTTGATTGTGGTCTCGCGCGGTGGTCTCACAATCCAGGCTAAGTATTCCTCGCGTGAGAAGGGACTTCCTACAGGGGCGTGGGGCACGACGTTCAACGACTCACGCTCGAAGACGCTCGATGACTGGGGCTTTGCCGAGGTCAGCTATGACAGCAGGCAACATGGGAGTTTCTCTCTGTCGACGCGCGCCTACACTGATCTCTACCACTATCGCGGCTGGTATATGATTGACAGCCGCGACAATCGCGTCGCAACGGATGCCTGGCGCGCCGGCGGCGAGGCGAAGCTGCTTTGGGATCCGACCTCGAAGCTGCGCGTCACCGTCGGCACCGAGTATCGCAACAACCTGAACGCAAACTATAAAAGTCGGGATGGGGACGTCGTCCACAATGATTTCAACTATCCGTACCAGACGATTTCCGGATATCTGCAGACCGAGTTCCACCCGCTGTCCAGAGTCACGCTGGATCTGGGTGTTCGAACGGATGCGAGCACTATGGCGCACCCACACACCACGCCACGCACTGCACTTCTGATCAATCCGTTTCGCGGCGCGACGCTGAAGCTTCTGTATGGTGGCGCTTTCCGCGCGCCCGACATTTACGAGTCATATTGGGGGGATGAAGGAAGCTTCAAAAAGAGCGATGGTAACCTGCGCCCCGAACAGATAAAGACCTTTGAGTCCGTTTGGGAGCAACGGATCAATGCGGAGCTGTTTGCAACGGTCGCGTACTATCACAGCGATTTTTATGACCTGATCGATCCCGTGCTGGATCCGGTCGATCAACTGTACGAATACAAGAACCGCATGGAAGTGGTATCGCAGGGCGTTGAGCTCGAGCTCAATGGCCGCATTGCGCAGGGTCTTTCAGGCTACGCAAGCTACGCGCTGCAGAAGTCGACTGACCGTTCGACATCGATCGGCGTGAGCAATTCACCGACAGACCTCGCGAAATTCGGGCTGTCCGTGCCCGTAACTTCACTCTTCGACGTGAGCACGGAAGTCCGCTACGAATCTGCGCGCATTACAGTCTCCGGGACGAAAACAACCCCCTTCTACCTCACCAACCTGCGCCTCGCCGCGCACCTGCCAGGTGGCTTCGGTGCATCGCTCATAGTACGGAACCTCTTCGACACATTGTACTCCGAGCCCGGTGGATACGAGCAGCTTCAACCCGCGATCGAGCAGGACGGCCGAACAGTAATGCTGCGGCTGGACCGCCGTTTCTAGATGTTCTCAATGCAGTGTCCGCGACTTCGACTGCGGTTTCGCTGCCGTTCCGTAACGGTCTGGATCATTGCATCAATGATGTTCTATGCCACCAACCTTACTGCGCAGCAATCGCGCGTTCCCGCGGACGTCCAATACACGCTGCTGACGAAGATCATGACGTTCGACCGTAAGTTCGCTGCACACGCCGGCGCAGAGGTTGCGATTGGCATCGTCTATCAGAGACATGTGGCGGAGTCACGCACGGCAGCGGATGAGCTCGCCCAGGCGATTGGGCGCTCGCACATCAAGGCGATCAACGGCCTGCGCGTGCACGTCGTCATGGTCGATGTGGAATCGACCGCAGCACTCCAGTCCGCGCTGCACGACGACCCTGTAGACATCGCTTACATTATGCCGCTGAAGGGCGACGACGTCGCCGACATCATCGGAGTCGTACAGCGCGTGCGCGCGCGCTCGTTTACGGGCGTGCCGGAATACGTCGCTCTTGGCGTATGCGCTGGCATCGGCATCAAACGCTCGCTCCCCGAAATCATTATCAATCTTGCCGCGGCAAAAGCCGCGGGACAGGACTTCAGCGCACAGTTACTGAAACTTTCGCGGGTGGTGTAATGATCACGCTGACGAACGTTATCGGCTTCTTTACCGAGCAGCGCTGCGGCTCGGTGCGAAACCGACTCGCGCTCGCGTGCGCCCTGCTCATTGGCTCGACCGCACTGTTCATTGCGCTCTATTTTCCAGCACAGTTCCAGAAGGAGGCCATCGAGGGCGAGACGCAGCGTTCCGTATCGATTGCGAAGATCACTGCCTACAGTGTGAGCGCACCGCTCCTGTTCAGGGATGACCGCGGGGTATCGGATGTTCTTCTCGCCGCACAGGAAGACCAGAACCTGTATTCGATCAATGTGCGCGATGAACGCGGGTTACTGGTGTCGTCGTTGCGTGGTCCAATTCAGATCGGACAAGAACCTGAACAAGCCGGCAAGCGACCCAACCTCATCGTCTCCAGTGCCCCTGTTTTGTCCCAGGGGCGAAAGATCGGCACGGTCGACGTCGCGCTATCGCTCTCGGCTGTAGATGCAGACGTGGCAACGACGCGCGTGCACATCTCACTCGTCGTCATTGTCCTCGGGCTAGCCGCAATGTTCGCCATTGGCAAGCTCGTCCTCGCCCCGTTGAACGCGATCGTGCGTGCAACAAAACGCATCGCCGAAGGCGATTTCGACTCGCGCGCGCCCGTGGGTTTCGGCGATGAGTTCGGCTTTCTCGCCAAGTCGTTCAATTCGATGGTGGACCGCCTGCAGGGGGCCCATTCCGATTTGACGACGGTGAACCGGACGCTCGAGCTGCGCGTGTTGCAGCGAACCGAGCAGCTGCGGCACGAGTCGGACGAGCGCCTCCATGCCGATCGGGAACGGCACCGCTCTGAAAAGCGATTCCGCATCATGTTCGAGTCGTCGCCGCTCGGAGGCGTTTTGTTCGATGATCACGGCAAAGTGCTCGAGAGCAACACAGCGATGCGCCAGATGCTCGGCGAGCCGAACGAGGACCTTCTGACCACCCAATGCCTGGCGTCGCACCTCCACACACGGGAGCACCGCACGGCGTGGCGCCAGCTCAGGAGTCTCATGCGCGGGAAACAGGATGCCGTGAGCGCCGAGCTGCGATTCCTGCATGGCAACGGCGCAACGATTTTTACGCGCGTGACGCTATCGGCAGTGAGCGACGCGTCGTCGCACACAAAACTCGCAATCATGATGGTGGAGAACGTCACCGAGCAGAGAGGACTCGCGGAGCAGCTCAGGCAGTCGCAGAAACTCGAGGCGATCGGATTGCTCGCGGGCGGGATTGCGCATGACTTCAACAATCTCCTGACGACGATCAATGGATCGGCGGAGCTGCTCCTGGAGGAGCACGGCACCGGTCAGACGGGAGATGATCTGCGCGAGATCATGGTCGCGGGCACGCGTGCGGCAGGTCTTACGGCTCAGCTGCTCGCGTTCAGTCGCAAACAGGTGCTGCAGCCAAAGGTGCTCGACCTCAACACCGTGATCACCGACCTCGGACGAATGCTGCGTCGCCTGATCACGGAGAACATTCATCTGGAGCTGGACCTCGGGCCGCACCTCTCATCGGTGAAGGCGGATCCGGGACAGATGGAACAGGTCATCATGAATCTCGCGATCAATGCGCGCGATGCGATGCCGGCCGGCGGCAGGCTCGTCATCGCAACTGATGTGATCAATCTGACGGAAACGCAGACGTTCGAATACGGCGTGTCAGAAGTGGGGTCATACGTCTCGATCAGTGTGACCGACACCGGCAGTGGAATTCAAGCCGACCTCCTCGAACACATATTCGAGCCGTTCTTCACAACGAAGGAAGTCGGCAAAGGCACGGGTCTGGGACTCGCAACGGTCTATGGCATTGTGAAGCAGAGCGGCGGCGGAATTACAGTCAACAGTAAGGTCGGACGCGGCACCACCTTCTGCATCGTGTTTCCGTGCCTCGCCCCACTACCGGATACGGAACAGGTGGAGGCGCCGCTCGCGCCAGTTGGCGGCAAGGAGACGATTCTGCTCGTTGAAGATGAAGAAGGTGTACGGTCGGTGATTCGCCGTGCATTGCAGAAGAACGGCTACACGGTTCGCGAATGTCAGAACGGGCGCGAAGCAACCGCGGTTTTCGCGAGCGAGCCCGACGCGTTCGATGCACTGATCACGGATGTCGTTATGCCGGACGTGAGCGGTCCGCAGTTCGTGCGCACTGCATTGGAGCTGCGGCCCAGCGTCAAAGTGCTCTATATGTCCGGCTACGCGCGCGAAGGAATCACCGAACAGCTCGAGCGTTCAACGACGATGTTTATCCAGAAGCCCGTAACGCTCGCGACGCTCCTCCACACGCTACGAGACCTCCTGGACAGCAGCGTCCAGGAGGTCCCTAATGCACTCGCTCTCAAACAATCACGCCGCGAGCTTCTCGATAAGATCGCAAGCCCCGCCGCCCGATCAACGCGACGCTGACGCTGCCACTCTCTCCACGTCGGCCACGCCGTCCTTCAGATAACGATCGAACCAGTCGAGCATATCGATAAGCATCTGCTTGCGATTCTCGCGTGACCGGACGTAGTAGTTCTCACCCGGATATTCCTTGAACTTGAACACCTTGTATTCGCGCTCCATCTCTTCGGCGAGCTTCGCATTCTGGCGCGAGCCGGGGAACTTGCAGCAGCCGTTCAGAATGAACGTCGGCGTCTTGACCGCCTTTACACCGAAGAACGGCGAGTTCTTGAGGTAGATGTCCTTGTTCTCCTCGAACGGTCCGAACTCGTATGCGAGCTGTTGAATGTGGCGGAACTCACCTTCATCAACGAACGACACGCGGTTGCAGTAGCCAGACGACTCGATCGCCGCCTGGAACACTGTCGGCGCCCATACGATCGCGGCGCATGTCATGAATCCGC
>JBBQYT010000240.1:0-4704 GCA_038208385.1 Longimicrobiales bacterium
TTTGCGTTGACGCCACGCTTCAATGTGAATGGCCCAACCGTTCGGGACTTGTCGTCCGTCTGGCCTGTGATCGTGATTGCAGTGCCGTCTACCGAACCGCTGAAGTGAGCAGGCTTTGCGTCGCCCTCACGAGTGGGACCGCCGGTCTGGAATGTCAGTGTGCCCGACGCATCGAATGTGCGTTGCGCGGTGATCGTCAGTTTTCCATCGATTTTGCCATGCGCGCAAAATGCTTCGAGAGTGGCACCGTCCGATGCGACGGTGAGCACTGCTGAAGTGCTGCCCCAAACTCCTGCATCGACAGGCCCCGTCGGCAGCTGCTCGCACGCCGCGGCACTCACAACCCAAATTGCCATCGCCGAAAAGAATTGATAGCGCGTGATCATTTTCGTGATACCTCCTTCAACACCGGCTCCAGGGTTTTCCAGACATTGTTTGCAAGAATGCGATGTCCGGTCGGGTTCGGATGAATGCCATCGTCCTGATTGAGCTCCCGAATACCGCCAACGCCTTCCAGTAGGAACGGCACCAGCGTCGCGTGGTTCTTTGATGCGATCTCGCGGAATGCATTGTGGAACGCACGCGTGTAGGTTGCACCGAGATTCGGCGGCGCTTCCATCCCGACAACGACAATGCGCGCATCAGGATATTTCGCGTGCACCTTGTCGATGATTTGTTGCAGGTTGCTCTTCATCGCGACAACGTCCTGGCCGCGCAGGGCATCGTTTGCGCCGAGCTCGAGCACCAGGATTTTGAATGGGCGGTCAAGGATCCAGTCGATTTTGCTGAGGCCTCCCGCAGACGTCTCGCCGCTCACGCCGGCATTGATCACGTGCATGCGGTAGCCCGCCGAGTCGAGTTTTTGCTGGATGAGGTTGGGGAAGGCCAGACTCTTGTCGGGCAGGCCGAATCCGGCGGTCAGGCTGGTACCCACAAACAGGATGGCCGGCATACTGTCGGCAGGCGTGGCCGGGGCAGTAAAATCGGAACCACGGGGAGCCGAGGCCTGTTGTGCTTCAGAGGCCTTCGCGGTCTGGTTGCCTGCGTCGCCGCAACCGAGCATAGCGAGTGCCCCGAGAAATCCGATCGATAACGCGCGTATTACTGGTGCCTTGTACATGATGATCGTTGCCAAAGGTTTGGAGCAGACGTACAGGAGCGGTGGTCGTCCGCTCACGGTTCTGCGTGATGTAAACCTCGAGATCGAGCCCGAAGGCTTTGTGGCGATTGTCGGGCCATCGGGCAGCGGCAAGACCACGCTCCTCGGGCTCCTCGCCGGATTAGACCGTCCCACCGCCGGTACCGTGGCGCTCGATGGTCAGGACCTTGGTTCTTTGACCGAGGATGAGCGCGCAAGGTTCCGTGCCGGCAAAGTCGGCTTCGTTTTTCAGACGTTCCATCTTCTCCCGACGCTCACTGCTGTCGAAAACGTCCTCGTGCCGCTCGAGCTGCTCGGCCGCGCGAATCCGCTCTCTCCGGCACAGATGCGCGAGCATGCGCTGGCACTCCTCGAGCGCGTCGGCCTCGCCGACCGCGCAGATCATTACCCCGCACAGCTCTCCGGCGGCGAACAGCAGCGCGTCGCCCTTGCACGCGCGTTTGCGAATACACCACGAATTTTGTTTGCCGATGAGCCGACAGGCAACCTCGATGCGGAGACGGGACGCAAAGTCACGGACCTGATGGTGCAGCTGAACAGCGAGTCGCAGACGACGCTCGTGCTGGTCACGCACGACCAGGAGCTGGCGACGCGCGCGCGGCGCATCATTCGCATCGCGGGCGGCCGCATAGTCGCGGACGAGCGCAAGGAATCGCTGTGAGATTTCCGTTTGCGATCACGCATGCATGGCGCGAGGCGCGCTCGAGCTGGCGTCGCATCGGCCTTTACATGGGCTCGATCACACTCGGCGTCGCAGCACTCGTCGCGATCAACTCGCTTCGCTCGAGTGTCATCGCTTCGGTAGAGCTGGAGTCGCGCACACTGCTCGGCGCGGACCTTCGCCTCGGCGCCGGCAGAGCATTCTCGCCACGCATCCAGGCCGTCATCGATTCCGCCATCGCCAAAGGCGTACCGACGACGTACGTGACGCGTACTGCGTCCATGGCGTACGTCCAGCGGACCGGCGCGACGCGGCTCGTGCAGGTGCGTGGCGTCGGTCGCGACTACCCGTACTACGGCACGATCAAGACGCAGCCCGCAGGTTTGTGGAACGCGTTCCGCTCGCAGCGCGCAGTCCTGGTCGATCCTGCTGTGCTCGTGCAGCTCGGCGCCGCCGTCGGCGATTCCCTCAACGTCGGCATCAGTCGGTTCATAATTGCGGGCACCGTCGACATGCCGACGGACGTGAGCTTCCAGGGTGCGCTCGGTCCGCGTGTATTCATGTCCGACTCGCTGCTTCCCGCCACCGGCGTCCTCGCCTTCGGCAGCCTGGCCCGCTACGAAGTGTACATGAAAATTCCCAGCGACGTGACGTTAAACGCCTTCACGTCATCCCATGAAGCCGTATTCCGCACAGAACAAACGCGCTGGGACACCGCGGACAAGCAGGCGCGCCAGCTCACGCGCGCGCTCGACAACCTCACGCGCTTTCTGTCACTCGTTGGACTCACGGCACTGCTGCTTGGCGGTATCGGCGTAGCCAGTGCGGTCAATGTCTTCGTGAAGGAAAAGCTGCCATCAATTGCAGTGTTGCGCTGTCTCGGCGCGCGCCAGAGCAGTGTGTTTACCGCGTATTTGCTGCAGGCGGGTCTGCTGGGCGTCGCGGGCGCCGCTGTGGGCGTTCTCATAGGACTCGTGTTGCAGGCGTTCATTCCACGCATGGTGCACTCGTTCCTGCCGGTCGAGATCGGCTTTACAATTGACTGGATTGCGATTGGTGCTGGGCTTTTGATCGGCGCGTGGGTCGCGACAGTCTTTGCGTTGATTCCGCTCCTTACCGTACGAGATGTTTCACCGTTGCAGGCGCTGCGCCGCGAGTATGATGCGATTACGCCAAGGCGCGATGTGTGGCGCGCGCTTGCATACGTGAGCCTGTTCGCGAGCGTGGTGCTCATCAGTTTGTGGCAGGCGCCCGCGTGGCGCATTGCGCTCGCATTCTCCGCCGGCATTGGTGCCACAGTCATCCTGCTGTGGCTTACCGCGCTCTTTCTGGTGCGGGCTACGCGACGGTTTTTCCCACGCGGCGCTGCGTACGTCTATCGGCAGGGCGTATCGAATCTCTTTCGGCCACACAATCAGACTGTCGCCGTCACGCTATCGCTCGGCTTTGGTGTGTTCCTCATTGGCACATTGTATCTCGTGCAGCGCAACCTGCTCGATCGGATTGCAATTGATGAGGGAACGAATCGTCCGAACCTGTTGATGTTCGACATCCAGTCCGACCAGCGCAAAGGTGTCGAAGACATACTGCGGACACACCACGCGACCGGCGTGCAGATCACGCCGATGGTGACCGCGCGCATTGCGGCGATCAATGGCGTTCCGGTCGCAAATATTCCTGCGGACAGTGATGGCGCTCCGAATGGCGCTGACAACGTGCGTGACCGTCGCCGGGCGAGGCCTGAGGCGTGGGCGCTGCGACGTGAGTATCGCAACACATACCGTGCGGAGCTGGCGCCGACGGAAAAGCTGCTTGCAGGCAAGTGGTGGAACAATCCGCGCAACGGCGGGCCGCCGCGCATCTCCGTCGATACGGGTCTATCGGAAAACCTGAAAGTAAAAATTGGCGATCGCATCACGTGGGATGTGCAGGGCCGGCAAGTCGAAACAGTAATCGCGAACCTGCGCAGTGTAAACTGGGCGCAGTTCTCGCCAAACTTCTTTGTCGTGTTCGAGCCGGGTGTGCTCGAGCAGGCACCGCAGACAATGATCGCGCTCGCACGGAAGGAAGGCGATACGGAGCGGTCGGAGCTGCAGCGCGATCTTGTGCGTGCGTATCCGAACGTGTCCTCGATCGACCTCGGCGTTGTGCAGAAAACCCTGGATGGCATCGTCGATAAAGTGACGATGGTGATTCGATTCCTCGCACTGTTCAGCATCCTGGGCGGCATCATCGTTCTCATCGGCGCGCTCACGACATCCCGCTTTCAGCGCACACGCGAGAGCGCGCTGCTCAAGACGCTCGGCGCTGGACGTGCGCAGGTGGGGCGCATCCTGTTCACGGAATACCTGGCACTCGGTGTGCTTGCAGGACTCACGGGAATGCTGCTCTCGGGCGTCGCGGGCTGGGCGCTGATCCGGTTTTTCTTCAAGTTTCCGTTCCGAATACCGGTCCCGCAGCTTCTCGCGCTGTGGGTTGGCGTGGCTGTTCTGACGGTCGCGATCGGGCTGCTGAACAGCCGCGACGTGCTGAATCGACCGCCATTGGTAGTTTTGAGGGAGGCGGAATAGGCGACGCGGCGACGCGGCGAGGGGGTGACGCGGTGACGCGGCGACTCACAGGACGACGTGGTGGCTCTCTTTTCGCAAGGCAACTTCCAGTACTCAACTTTAAGGAGGATCATGGCCAACCCGGTAGCGCATTTCGAGACGACCGAGGGCAATTTCGATGTGGAGCTGTATCGCGATAACGCGCCGATCACTGTAAAGAATTTTACGGACCTCGCCGGCAAGGGTTTTTTCGACGGGTTGGTTGTCCATCGCGTGATCGATGGTTTCATGATCCAGGGTGGCGATCCGCAGGGCACCGGCATGGGCGGACCCGG
>JBBQYT010000241.1:0-4686 GCA_038208385.1 Longimicrobiales bacterium
TACGATAAAACGAGGACCCGCCGGTGCTGGGCTGACCTGAACATCAGCGCCCGACGTGCTCACTGCACCTGAAGTCGCCGCAACCGGTGCCGTCGGATCCTGAGATCCAGCACAGCCGCCGAGAACACCGCAAACCACAAATGCCGAGACCAACAAAGTCGAGCGCTTCATGAGTACATCTCCTGGGTTCTGCTAAAGGACAACTGGGGTCTCTTTAGGCAGGACCAGGACCGCACCCAAAACATCGTGAAAACCATTGTCGTGCAATGCTTTATGTGCGCTCACGCGCGCGTTGTATACAGGGGAATGTGTATAGATGCTGGACAGACGGAGGGCTGAAAAGCGAGGTAAAGCGTTGGACGGCGTATGTTTAGAGTTCTGCTGTCCGGGTTTCGGACATTTGCGGCGCAGAAACCGATCTTTCGGCGCGATTCACCTCACGCCCGGGCTCCAGTAATCCATTGAGCTGCAACTGGATATAGACCCAGACCAGGAAACATGGGACGACGAGTCGAAGGGTGGTAAACCAGGGGGCGCCCGCCCAGGGTACCGGGAAGAAATTGGACGCAATGGCAACCACGAGAAACGCGAACAGAAAAAGCCCCGTCTGCGCCCTCGTACGAGCTCCCGCAGCATACCAGAGAGCGACGCCCGAAATCGCGATGACGTAGCCGGGGCGTTCGGCCTGGTGGTTGAACAGAACGCTGAAGAGCAGAACGGAGGCGAGCATCTGGATGGAGAAGTCGCGGCGGCGCCAGCGCTCTGGAAATCTCAGGAGTGGCAAGGCGATGAGAAGTGCGCCAGCGAGTTGAAGCGCGATGTTGGGGAGCGATGCGGGCGCCACCAGTGCGAACAGGCTCATCACGGAAACGCCGCGTTCGCGCGCGTCGGACAGCTCGATCGTGCGCCATGACGCGTATTGGAGCGCGAGCGTGTGTGGTGGCGTGACGATCAGCGGGAGGAGCGCCGCCAATAGGAGACAGCCTCCGAGCGCCACAGCAAACTTCGCGCGCCGGCGCGCTGGTATCGCAAACAGCGCAGCGAGGATTGGGAACAGCTTGATGACGGTGCCTGCAGTAATCAGCATGGCCGCGCGCAGCACGTGTCGTTTTCGCAAAGCGACGAATGCGAGGATAATGAGTCCAGCTACGATGCAGTTGCTTTGTGCACTCTGGATGTTGCGCCACGCTTCGGGCAGGACGGCGGCCAGGGCAAGGTTGGCCTGCTCGCGGGGGAGCACCGCAGCAATCGCATAAAAAAGAAGCAGCGCGTTGAGCAGATTCCACAATGCGAGGGAAATTCCCCATGGTACGACTGCGAAAGGCGAGAACAGGAGTGCGAACGTGGGGCTGTACTTGAACCGGTCGCCGAACTCCTTTGGATACTCAGCGTAGAGGTCACGGCCGAGGGACAGGTTGCGCGACGATGCTCTGAAGATGTCGAGGTTATTTGCCGATTTCGATGTGACCCGGCCAACGAGGTTCGGATCGTAGCGCGCCAGCGCGTGGGCAACGGCGTCCTTCACCTGTGGATCGCGCACCAGAATTTTTCCCGCGGCGTCTGTCAGTGCAACCAGCACGTAGAGCGCCAGCAGGATCCCGCGCCAGTTCATAGCGCTGCGAAATTCGTGAGCTCGATATCGGAAGCGTGTATTCTACGGAGCAGCTCCGGTGATGTGAGTGCGTGGAGCTCGATCTCGCGCTCGACGGAGTACGAATCGAGTGCGGCGAGGCTGCTGCACGAATATCCGGGATGGACCATCAGCTCGGTGACACCAACGGGCAGCTTGGTGAGAAGTGTGAAGAGATCGGAAGCGAAGCCATCACCGCCGCGCAGGGAGATGCCGCGAAAATGGATGCGCGGCGAAGCGTGTGACGGGCGCGTGTCACTTGCACGCGCAGCGAGTAGCGCGACCTTTTTCATCGATCCATTGATGCAGTGCGTGTTGCACATCAGTGGCTCGAGCGGTGCGCGCACGATTCGAATGCCGAACTCGACGGCAACAGCAGCCACCACGCCGCGAATGCCGCGCAGCAGGTGCACATGGCGATGGCTGTCGAGGTGCGTCGGTGAAACGCCTGCATCGATGAGTGTGCGCAGCTGTGCCCGCGTCTCGATCTCGACATCGCGCAGATCGAGCATCCCGCACAGCGCCCGCATGACGAAGCGAGGAAACGGCAGGAATCTCCGGTCGGGCCCGATGAGCGAAGGAGCGCGGGTCAATGGTGCGCCGACGGTGAGATTGAGATGCAGCCCAACAGAGGGCGGACGCTTCGATGAGCGCAGTCGCGCCAATGCATCATCCCAGCCCGGCGAATTCACCATCATCGACGCAGACGTCAACGTGCCTGCAGCAGCAGCTTCGAAAATGCCGCGGTTGATGCCACGCGTAAACCCGAGATCGTCCGCGTTGATGATGAGCTTGCGCAGTCTGTTGTTCATTGCGCCACCGCCCTTGCACGTGCTTGGCTTAAACGATCCGGTACCCGCGTCGCATCCATATCTTCGAGAGCGACCGCAAGCTCGCGCCTGTACACGCCGCGCCAGCCATTCACCCGCACCCGTGCCACATCGCGCGCCATGCGCGCCGAATCGCGAACGAAGTGCACAGTGCTCGGCTCATCCTCATACCGGAATGCAACCGGCACCGGCTTCACACACAGGCCGTGTTGCTGCGCGATGAACAGACACTCCACGTCGAAGCCGAAGCCCGATATTGTCGCGCGGGAGAAAACAGCGCGCGTCGCCCTCGCAGTGAATCCCTTCAGGCCAGCCTGCGTGTCGAGCACGCCCGGCAGCAGCGTGAAGCGCACAAACGTATTGAACGCGCGGCTCATGAGATGGCGGGTGTAGAGGTAGTGGAAGAACGTGGGGCTCATCAGATACCGCGAATCCGCCATCACCCGGCAGCCGATCGCAACGTCGCTTCCCGACTCGAGCTGCAGCAGAATCTTGTCGACTTCATCGATCGGATACGCCAGGTCCACGTCCGTAAACACCCGGTACGCTCCCGTCGCATGCAACATCCCGCGCGTTACCGAAAACCCCTTCCCCATGTTCTGCCGGTTCCGCAGAACCGTCACCTTGCGCATGCTCCGCGCGAATTCCTGAAGCTGTCGTACTGTCTGAAACTCGGTGCTCGCATCGTCTACGAAGATCACCTCGGTGTCCACATGTCGTCTGAGGTACTCTTCGATAGCGCAAAATGTGGCGGGCAGCTGCCGCGCTGCGTTGTGCACCGGTATCACCAGGGAGAGGTGCCGCGGATCCGTCATTAGCCTCGTCGCTTTTAACAAACGGGGAGTGTGGTGCGTCAGTCAAAATGGGTTTTTACGTCCTGCAGCCAGACAACCCTCGCAAAATCACACTCCAGCGAAGCCTGACCGACTCAATCCGCCCGCCTGGAAACCACTCGTCGGCAACAGCGCCGAACACGAATTGTATGGATTAGTCCGAGCGAATATAGGGTGCATCCAGCGGACGTCAAAGGCTTTTGCAGTGCGCCTCCCTTTTTCAGTCAATCCACCGCATCCCATACGTTTAGCCACGATTGAACGAAGCCCCGCGAGACGTGAAATCCGGACGGGGCTTCGCTCTGAGATTACCCAAATCGGGGTTCTGTTAGCTCTTGCCGCGGGCCTCCCACGAGTACGCGGCGTGCCGAGAGCCCTCATCCCAGCCGAGTCCGATCTCGGCGTGGTCCGTGTTGATATAGTGCTCGATCGGGACGTGCGCTTCGCTGCCGCCTGCGGTCTCACTGTGCTCATGGGCGTCGACCCAGGTGTATTCGGCAACGTCCTGCGGTGCACCGTGCTTTATGGCGAGCTTTGCGAGTTCATTGGTCGAGGGCTTACCGGCGGTCGTCATTTGGAGCTCCGTTCTCAGGAAGTGAATTCGATCGATTTGAGGTCGGTGCGAAATGTGAGCCGCGGCGTCTCCGCCCGTTTTCGGGGGCGTCATGTCGTAAACGGATGGCGGGAGTCTATACTGGCTGGGAAGTTGATCGAGGCTGCCCTCATTGCAGGGAGGCGATGGTGCAAACCGTTGCTCCGCAGACCGCACGACCCTACCTGCATCTTTTCGCGCTGTCTTTTCTGACGCTTTTTCTCGAGCTGATGTTGATCCGGTGGGTTCCGGGCGTGGTTCGGCTGATCGCGTACTATACCAACCTTCTGTTGATCAGCTCGTTTCTCGGCCTGGGTTTGGGCGCGTTGAGCACCAAACGCCGGCGCTTCTTCGGCATGTTTCCGGTATTGCTGCTGGTCTACGCTGTATTTCTGTTCGAAGTGCGCAACTCCCTCACGGTCGGGAGTATGCTGGAGTACAGGTTTTTCGCGTTGCAACCGCAGATACGCAGTTATTTCATTCTCGTGTTCGCGTTCGTCATGAACGCGCTCGTCTTCGCGCCGCTCGGACAACAGATCGGACTGCTTTTCGATGCGCTCCCGAACCTGAAAGCGTACACGTTCGATCTCGCTGGCAGCCTGTGTGGTACGGTGGTGTTCGGGATCTTCGCGTTTTTCTACTTTTCGCCTGCTGCAGGGGTGGTAGGGATCATGCTGCTCGCGATGGTATTCATGAGCGCACGCGAGCGGATTGTGGCGATTCCGATTTTTGCCCTGACTTTCTTTGTCGTGCAGGCTTCGACCGACAAGCACGCAATCTGGTCGCCGTACTATTTCATCA
>JBBQYT010000242.1:0-4669 GCA_038208385.1 Longimicrobiales bacterium
GGGCAGAATACGCGGTCCGATCTGGTCGCCGCGATCGATGCGACGACGCGCTGCGAACACGCCTTCCGGATCGCTTTCCCCTGCATCGAACAGTGTTGTCACACCGTTCGCGAGTGTCACGATCGGATTGACCGAATACTCATCCATGCGCTTGCCGAACAGGTCGATCTCGAAATGCGAGTGCGTGTCGATGAAGCCCGGCGTGATGTACTCGTCGGGCTTCAGGTCGATGATTTGTGCGCCCGTGAGGTCACGTCCCTTGAGGTCGACATTCACTTCGACGAACGTACCGCCACGGATGACAATGCCTTTGTTCGGCACCGCCTTGTCGGTTATGCCATCGATAATCTGTCCGCCCCGGATGATGAGTGTCTCGGGTGCGGCCGGCGGCGCCGGCAGTGGCGCCTGTGGTGTTGCTGCGGGCACCCACTGCGCCTGGGCGCGTGAAGTGCCTGCAACAAGCAGTGTCAGCAGGAGTGCGGTTTGTAAACGCATATGAAGTGTCCGCGCTTTCGATTTAGGAGACGTCCGGTTTGCCACGCATCCACCTCGGCGCCTCGTCTGCGCTCGCAGGTCCGATTTTGCCTTCGATCGACTTCAACATCGCCTTCGGGTCGTAAACCCTGCCAGCCTTCATCACGATCTCGACGTTGTGGGTGTTACGAATGTCGAGCAGCGGATTGCCCTGTACGACGATCAGGTCTGCAAACTTGCCGGGTTCGATCGAGCCCAGCTTGTTCTCGACATTCAGTGCGCGCGCAGCATTGATCGTCGCAGCCTTGATTGCGCCGGCGGGCGGAATGCCTGCCTCGACGAACGTCTGCAACTCGCGGTGCAGGTTGAAGCCGGCAATGAACGTACCGACGCTCTGCACATCGGTGCTCGCAACGAGCGGAATGCCCGCGTCATAAAGCGGCTTCAGCTCTTTCATCTTCACGACGAACAGCGAGTCCATGAGGCCCGAGTTGCGGTACGGCGGATTGGCTGTGACGACCTGCTGTACGTACGGTGTGAAGAACTTGCGCTCGTCGTAACCATTCCAGTACGTGAAGACCTTGAGGTCCTTGGTCGAGCGACGTACGGCAGTCATTGTCGGGCTGTAGACAACGTGGTGCTGCTTGAACAGCGTAACGATCTCGTTCCACTCCGGCGACCCGACCTTGAAGTTCAGGTAGCCGCGGTACGCGTCGACGTTTGGATCCAGGATATCGCCTCCCAGGATGTGCTCGATGCCGTCGATGCCCATGTTGATTGCATCGCGCGGATTCACGCTGTTGCCGAGGCCCGATCCGAGGTGACCTGAAACCAGCAGGCCGTGTCTGTGTGCGCAGTCGATCAGCGCCTTCAGCTGCTCAGGGTTAATGCCCTTCGCCTTGAAGCGCTTCGCGCCGCGATTGGCCCACTCATCGACCAGTGCGCAAACTTCCTGTGGTGTCGCGTTCTTGTTCCAGCCTGGGCCTGCAGTGCCGAAATACGGACCCGAATTGAAGATGCGCGGACCGATCTGTTTCTCTGCATCGATGCTCTCGCGCAGCTTCTGCATTCCTTCCGGATCGAACTCACCCGCCGGCCATGTCGATGTCACGCCATTGGCGAGGTAGATCATCGGGATGTAGTGCTCTTCGTCGACGCGACCTTTGCCGAACAGGTCGACGTTGTAATGACCATGCATGTCGAACAGGCCCGGCAGGATGTACTGGTCATCCTTGATGTCGATGACTTTTGCAGCCGAGAGATTACGTCCCGTCAGGTTCGCGCCCACTTCCATGAAAGTCCCGCCACGCACGACGATGCCGGTGTTCTTCACCATCAACCCGGTCGTCGTATTGAATCTCCAGCCGCCGCGAATGATCACATCCTGCTCCTGGGCGCGCGTTGTGGACGCGCCCAGCAGCACGAATGCGGTGAGGGTCAGGAGAGAATTGCGTATACGCATGATACTCTCGACTTATTTAGTGATGAAGTTCGGGTTCGACTGTTTCTCTGTGAGCGGCACAGGGAAGCAGAGCGAACGTCCTGTCATGTCTTCCTGCACGCCCGGGCGCTTGTCCGCGAGCCAGCGGCGGAGATCGTTCAGGCGACGCCCCTCGATCCACAGCTCGATGCCGCGCTCGCGCTTCAGGTCTGTCCACACTTCCGTCGCGTCCGTCGTCGTCGGCCACGCGGCCACACTGATCGCAGTGCGGTTTGCATTGATTAAAGCCAGTGCGCCAACCGCATCGCCGCCAATCAGCTT
Source organism: Longimicrobiales bacterium (assembly GCA_038208385.1). Classification (GTDB taxonomy): domain Bacteria; phylum Gemmatimonadota; class Gemmatimonadetes; order Longimicrobiales; family RSA9; genus JBBQYT01. Next base: position 2,237 of record JBBQYT010000242.1, read on the forward strand.
CGCTTCGGCCTCGATCAAACGCATCTCGCGACCCGTCGCCAGATTTTCCGGCGAATCCTGTGCGAGATACTTGAGCGGCGGCTCCCACTTGATCTGGCCTTCGGGCGCAGGTCCACCGAACGGAATTGCCGGATTGTACGACCACGCGACGCGCGGGTCCTTGGTCTGTGTGTAGTACGCCTCGTAGAACGTACCCAGCACTGTGTCCGAGCGGTGCGGCTGGTTCTGGTTTGCGAACGCGACCGCGTTGTACGTGTCCGGGACCTGCTTCGAGAACAGCGCTTGGAAGACGAATGCTGTCGGAATCAGGTTCGCGTCGGCAACTGCATCCGTCCAGCGTCCGAGGTCTGCACGAACACTGGCGCGCCCTGCGATTGCTGCGTTCTTGAGCGCCGTGTTGTTCAGAGCGCTTGCGATCGCAATCGCCTGCGTGAACTCGGAGTCAGCGCGCATGAAGTAGATCTTCGAGTCGACGCCGGGTCCACCATCGATGACACCTGTGCACATGTTTTCGCCGAGCAAACGGTTTGCGTACGCGGCGTAGATGTACGCGCGCAGCGCCGGCAGGTACTTCGAGATGTCGCCGTTCGGCACGGTCTTCTGCATCCGTCGCACGGCGTCTTCACCCAGCCAACGCGCCTGCTGTGACCACTGCCAGTGCACGCCGGTTTCCTGATCGTTCAGAGTGCCCTGTCGCAGCTTCTCGGGGTGCCCTACGCTGCCTGGTGCGCCACCCGTGAGGCCGGAAGCCTTGGTCTCGAATGCGACGACAGCGCCGTGGTGCGTGAGGTACGTGAGTGCCTCGGAGAAGATTCGCTCCGCGCCCGTTGCAAGCGCTTCGTGGGCGAGGATTGCGTCCAGCGATTCGTCCTGAACGGGGCCCGGGTTGGTAACCTTATAGTCGCATCCGGTGACGGCTGCACCGAGCAGCAGTGCGGCCACGCGTGACCGGAAGTTCATTGTCTTAGGCATTATCGGTTCTCCCATGTCCGCGTTAAAAGGTGACGCGCAGCGAGGCAGAGAAGCTCGCCGGGCTTGGAATATTTTCGCCGATGAGGCGCACCTGGTCCGAAAGGCCTGCGTCACCCGTCATTTCCGGATCGATACCAAGGAAGTTCTTGTTCTTCCATGACCAGAAGTTGCGAATACCGGCGGTGAGCGATGCGCTCGATGAGCCCGGAATCACGTGATTGATGGGGAGCACGACCGCCAGCTCGCGGACGCGGAAGTAGTCGCCCTGCCAGATGAACATGTCGACGGTTGCGATCTTCGAGTCGCAGAGTCCGCGCTCGCGCGCAGTGAGCTCGGCGCGACGACCGGTCTTCAGGTATTCGCGTGCACGGTCGCAGTATGGCCACGTTGCAGCACTGAGCTGCATGCGGCGCGACTGCGTGTCGAACATGTAGTTGCCCGCGTTGTAATCGCCGCGCGCAGAGATCTGGATGCCTTTGGGCAGGCCGATCGTCAGGCGAGGTCCGATTGTGATCGTGGGCAGGTTCGGTCCGAAGTTGTGGTTTGCGACGAGGATCGGCTCGGCGAAATCATTCGGATTCGTGATTTGCGTTCCGCGGATGACCGGGAGCGGCTGGTTGATATCGATGAAGCCTTGCGAGCCGAGCGCGAATGAAGGCGCGCCGCCGAGCGTGAGGATCTTGCCGACGTTGGTTGCGAGTGTGGTTCCGATGTCGAGGCGCCACGGTCCGTGATGGTAGGGCGTGCCGTCGAGTGCGAGCTCGATGCCCTTCGTCTGGATCTCGCCGACGTTCGCGAGCTGCGAGTTGATGAAACCGAGCGACGGGATCTGTACCACGCGGAACAATGCGTTTGTCGTGTGGCGCTTGTACGTCGTGAAGTCGTACGTGATGCGATCGCCGAACATCTGGCCCTCGAAGCCGACTTCGATTTCCGATGTGCGCTCCGGGCCGAGGTCCGAGTTACCGACGTTCTGCGGCAGGAACACCGAGCGGTTGCCGAATGCATCGGGCGACCATGTGCGCACTGCGTCGAAGGCGCCCGGTGCGCGGCCTGCATGGCCGTAGGCTCCGCGCAGCTTCATCGTGCCGAGTGACTTGGGCCAGAACTTCTCATCCGAGATGACGTAGGAGAAGCTCGCTTTCGGATAGGCCTGGAGGCCCAGGTTCTGTCCGAATGCGCTGTTGCCGTCGACGCGCAGACCGGCCGTAACGAAGTACTTGCTCTTGTAGCCCCACAGGTCCTGCAGGAAGAAGCCGGCGTTGATGACTGATGTGTCACCCGCAAACGTCAGCTTCTGCGATGCACCACTGACCGTGTAGTTGCCGGGTCCGGGGAAGTTCGTGCCGTATCCCTCCAGATAGCCGACATGGTTCTGCACCTGCTGGCCGCCCCACGAAATCTTCGTGTTGAGGTCGGCGCCGAACTTCAGGTCGAGGTTGCCGACGTACTCGAGTGTGA
>JBBQYT010000243.1:0-4665 GCA_038208385.1 Longimicrobiales bacterium
GCACGAACGTGAATACCGTTCCGAGGACTGCTGCGGTGAGACTGGCTGCTCTCCCCAGCCTGCGGGCGTTCGCAATGCCTTTACCCGCGCCGGTGTAGACGCGCTTACTTTCATACCGCTGCAGGACTGCCAGAAACAACAAACAAACTGCGGCGAGAATCACCGTCTCCACGGACGCGATGCCCATCTCACCGTTCAGCTTACTCGCAAAGATCTGCGTTGTCAGCACACGAAATCCGCCGCCGAATATATAGGGCGCACTGAACGATCCCATCGATGTCATGAACACGAGCAGAGCTGCTCCGCCGATTGCGGGAGCCAGCATTGGCAGCGTCACGCGCATGAGCGTAGTGATCCTGCCCGCGCCCAGAGATGCCGCGGCTTCCTCATGCGACTCATCGAGCCGCGCGAGCGATGCGCCCGTGAACAAAAAGAAATACACGTACATCGTGTATGCGTGCACGAGCAGCACTGCGCCCGCGCCATTCAATCGCCAGGGCGCGTTCTTGAGTCCGAGCACGATCTGTATGGACCGTGTGACAAAGCCCGATTCGCCGTACAGGAACAGAAATGCGATTACGCCGACGAGCGGCGGAAGCAGCACGGGGAGTGAGACCAGAGCTGCAAAGATTTTGCGGCCCGGGAAATCATAGCGTGTGAACAGGAACGCGAGCGGAATACCAATGATGCCGGACAGGACGACGCTTGTAGCGGAAAGCCAGATGCTGTTCCAGAGCGCGGTGCGCTCGGATCGGCTGCTGAAAAAGCGTACGTAGTTATCGAGGCCGATTTGTGCGCCCGTTCGAAAGCTGTCCGAAAGCACGAACACGTTCGGATACAGCACCAGCCAAACGAGCAGAACGAGGATTGCTATCGAAAGCCAGAGAAGGCCGCGTCGCTCGTTCAACTGTCGTCGTCCGGATAGGCGATTGCGAGCGCGCCCGCCCGCGGCTGCACGTGAACCTCGCCGTCCAGCAGTGGGTGCGGGTTTCTCCACTGGATCAGAAGCTCGAAGCCTGCAGTTTGCACCGTGTAGAACGTTTCGGGTCCAGCAAACCGCTTACTCACGAGTCGAACCGGGATCGAGCTCTCGTCCGCAGGGTCCTCCGAGATGATGAATGACTCGGGCCGCAGCATCAATCGAGCGGAATCCCCTCGTGAGAACGCAGCACCTTCAGCGGCGCGCGCCGGCCAGCGCGTCCCTGCGTCCAAACGACACACGAGCTCGCTGCCGCGCGCATCTTCGACAGTCGCGTTCAAGAAATTCGCCCGGCCAATGAACGCTGCAACGAACGGATTGGCCGGGTTGGAGTAGAGCTCCGCGGGGGTCGCCAGCTGTTGCAGTCTGCCGCGATCGAGCAATGCTACACGATCTGACAGCGCGAACGCCTCTTCCTGGTCGTGCGTGACGAACACAGCTGTGAGCTCGAGACGCTTGAGCAGTGCACGCAGCTCGTCGCGGGTCCGCTCGCGCAGCGCAGCATCGAGATTCGAGAGCGGCTCGTCGAGCAGGACGAGTGGCGGCTCGGGCGCGAGTGCACGCGCCAGCGCAACACGCTGCTGTTGTCCGCCCGACAGCTGCTGCACCGGCCGCGCGCCGAATCCGGATAGATCGACAAGCTTGAGAGCCTGCTCGACGCGCCGGCCGATTTCATCCTTCGAGACCGAGCGAGTCTTAAGACCGAACGCGACGTTCTCGTGGACAGTGAGGTGCGGAAACAGCGCGTAGCTCTGGAAGACCATTCCGATGTTGCGTTTCTGCGGCGATGTGTTGGTGACATCGCGCCCATCGATCAGCACGCGTCCGGTAGTCGGCGACTCGAAGCCCGCGATCATGCGGAGCGTTGTCGTCTTGCCGCAGCCGCTGGGTCCGAGCAGCGTCAGGAATTCACCGCGCTCCACCTTCAAGGTCAGACTTGCAACGGCGGTCGTAACGCCGAACTGCTTACGCAGATCCTGCAGCTCGAGCATCAGCGCGCGCCGCGACCGCGAACGTGCTCATCCCAGTAGCGCATCCAGTCGGGCGTGCGCTCTTCCAGCAGCGTCCAGTCCAGTGGTTCCACACGAATCTGTGCGCGCGCATCGCGCATATGTGCAGGCAACGAATCCCCGGGAAAGTCAGTGCGCGCCGGCAGGCGGTAGAACTTCTGCGCTGTCAGCGTGAGCATCGGCGTACTGCCGACGTATTCGACGAACTGCTTTGCCAGCTCCGCGTGCGGAGCGCCTTTGAGCACCGCGATGCCTTCAATCACGAGCGGCGTTCCGCTCGACGGAATCGTGTAGCCAATGGGCAGCTTTGTGCGTGCAACAAGCTCTTCGATATCCGGCATGTCCCACAACGTGATGAGTCCTTCCTGTCGCGCGAGCTTGTTATACAACAGCGTCGGATTCAACACGTACTCTTTGGTCTGACCATCGAGCTGCCGCAGCCAGGCCCAGCCCTGCGCGGTGTCGCGTGTCGCCTGCAGCGAGCGATACATCACCATCCCGAAGATCGTCCGCATTGTGCCGCTGGCGAGCGGATCGCGGATCAACACCTTCCCCTTCCAGCGCGGATCCAGAACATCCGACCAATCCTTTGGCGCATCCGCAGGCTTCACAACCTCGGAATTGTATGCGATGACTTCCGGTGTCACGTACGTGCCGTACCACAGGCCACCGGAGTCTTTCGATGTCGCATCGAGCGCATTGGCCCAAGTCGGGGCCGACGGCGCGAGCAAACTGTCTTTTGCAGCAGCCTGGAACAGCGATGACGGCGCGCCAAACCACACATCGCCCTGAGGATTTGCACGCTCGGAGCGTACACGATCGAGGATTTCCTGCGATCCCATGTCTATCGATTGAACATCGACACCCGGATGCGCGCGTTCGAACTGCTCTTCGATGCCGCGCAGCATGTCACGGCCATGAGGAGAATAAACAACGATGATTTTTGCGCTGCTGTCTGCGCCGCCACCACATCCCGCAATGGCGAGCGACAACAGAATGCCGGCTATGATACGCTTCATGACTTCGGCTTTACTCCGGCGGACAGAAGATTCGACAACAGTCTGTACGCGCCGGGAACGCCCGCCGGAAGCTGTCGAAACAGCGACAGGCCCGTGTACACGTACGTGCCTTTGCCGTAAGGCGTAACAAGCAGGCCGCCCTGCAGCGGCGTCTCACCAGGATCGTTCATCTCGAGCAGTGGCTTGTAATGCTCATCCCACGTCGACGGATACCAGAGACCGCGCTCCTGCACCCAGCCATTGAAGTCCGACGGGCCAATCTTGTTCGGTCCGGCAAGAATTGGATTTGCCGGGTCGAGGAACTTCACTGTCGCATCTTCATCCGTCACACGGTCGGCACTGCGAGCAAACGTCATCGGATACGGCGAATACTTGCCGCTCGCATACTCGGCCTGCCCGTACTGCACGATCATCGTGCCGCCATTCTTCACGTAGTCGAGCAGGCGCTTGTTCTGCGCGCGCAGATCCGGTCGCGTCTCGTACGCACGCACGCCGAGAAGAATTGCATCATATTTCGAAAGATCGCCGGCCGTGAGTGCCGCTGCGTCCAGCAAGTCAACACCCATCCCGAGCTGCGCCAGCGCGTCGGGCACTACATCACCCGCGCCCATCACGTAGCCGATCTTATGTGCAATGGGCAGCGCAACATCAGCCGCATTGACGACAGCATCCGCATCTCGATACAGCGGATGCGGCCGGATGTGCGGATAATCGATCAGACGATATCCCTGCTTGTAGTGCTGTCCGTTGTCAGCGTCCACGATCGCGCCAATGTGATACGCACCCACTGCGACGGTTGGTGGGCGGCGCACTGTGACGTTGACGCCCTGCGTTTCGCCGGCGGCGAGGTGTATGGGAAGATTTTGGGGTGTAACGACCCAGCCGGTCGGTGCATCGATGCGCAGCACGCCGTTCGCCGGCGCGGATGACTCGTCTGTGATGCGAACCGTAAATCGAAGCGGCAGACGATCGCGCGTGGACAACACCGCGGTGACCGGCTCGAGTGCAACCGTCACTGCAGGAACGACGCGGATTGGGCGTCGTACCTCACCAAGCGACTGGTTCACTGTGCGATTCACTGCTTCGCGCTCGAGCGTCATGGTAGCACCATCGAGCTGCAATTCGACCACGGCCTTCACCGGTGGCGGTTCGAAAGGCAAACCTGCAACAGTCATGTCCGTCCACACGTACATGTCGCGCCGGCGCGGAGCCAACAGGTAGTACGGATTGGTGATCGTCGCGTTCGCCGGCACCGTCACGTGGAAGCGGCGCGTCAGCAGATTGCCGGGCTGCACCGTTACAGCAGCAGTTCCCGAGTCAGCAGCGACCTGCCACCCCTGCTCGACAACCGGTGCCAGCGTGCGAGCGCTAACCGGCGCTTTGCCACCGTTCCACAAACTGAGGTCCATGACAAATGTCTGGCCTGGAACGATGCGCTCCTGGTCTGCAATCGCATCGAACACAATGCCGGCGAAGCGGCCAAGCGCGTCGGTGACGTCGTGCAGCTCGTTGCGAATCGTGAAATGCAGCTCCGGAGATATTGCGGCGGCATCGGCCTGCTGAAGAACAGCGAGTGCACGTGCAATGGATTGGGCACTCCGGTCGGGCGCGCGCAGGTCGGTCTGAGCCTGCACCTGTGCGACGATGGAGTCGTAGG
>JBBQYT010000244.1:0-4626 GCA_038208385.1 Longimicrobiales bacterium
CGAAAAGCTTGTGATGGTTTTGCTTGACAGTCAGTCCCGTAAACGCGCGCGCGTGCGGTAAAACATACCCGCGCCAACACGACCCGAAACGCCGGCCCGTGAACGCGAACGGGCCCGGCCGTTCACCCGGTGTTTTCGAGAGTCAAAACTTGCGCGCACGCAATGTGCGCCGAATTGTTCGAGTAGAGTCCCGAGCCCAACAACGGAGCCCAAAGAATGGCAGTTCCAATTCCATTGATTATCCCCGGCGCCCGTATCCGTGTCAGACGTGGCAATCTCCCGACCGACAACGCACTCATCAACAAGACCGGTACGGTAGTCCAGGCGACGGAGTATCAGACGAATATGTACGGCGTTGTTCTCGATGGTGAAAAAGAGACGCGCATGTTTTCGCCGACGGAGCTCGAGGTTGTTGATGCCGAAGCGCTCCCGCCCGAGCGCCAGGAAGCGAAGCAGCAGCGCGCACTGCCGTAGGCGGTAGGCAGGAACGATACCTGCACTGGAGTTGGTCCAGAGACAGTCCATTGGTTGAAGCGGAGGATGAGTCATGGAACAGCTGGAACCGACGTCAGTCGATGAAGCAAAGCATGCGATCGAAGAGACACGCGGGCGGATCTCCGCGACGCTCGACGCGATCGAGGATCGCATTCAGGTGAAGAAAGAGGAGCTGAAGGAGAAGGCGGACGTTCTGCGGCCGGTGAAGGATAGAATTCGCAGCAGTCCATGGCAGTCCCTCGGGGTTGCGCTCGGTGCGGGCCTCGTCCTTGGCTTCGCGACGGGCGGCAGCTCCGATTCGAGCTCCAAGTCGGACAAGCACTCCCTCGATCAAGAAGAGCGCGACGAGCTACGAAAGTGGCGCGAGCAGCGTAAAAAGCGGATGCGTCGTCTTGCACGGCGCGCCAATCCTGAATTGCATACAAAGAGCACTAAAAAAACCCATTCGGACGGGTCGAGCTTACGCGATACACTTGTCGGCGCACTCTCGAATGCAGTCACCGAGGGACTAAAGGAACGCGCTCGACGCATGACTGAAGGCGCGTCCTGAACTGAATCGTCAACCAGAATTACGGTTGCTTCATAAAAAAGACCGCGGCGATCGGGAAGATCGCCGCGGTCTACTCGCATCCGGACCTGTTAGCGCCTAGAAAGGCAGGTCGTCATCATCCTCAAACGGTGATGCCGGCGCCTGGCTTGCCGCCGGCGCGGACTGACGGCGCGGCTGCTGGCGCGGTGCGTCATCCATACCGCCGCCACCGCCACCACCGCCACCGCTCGCTCCGCCGAGCATCACCATCTCCTGGACCACGATGTCCGTGAAATATTTCGTCCCGCCTTCGCCCTCCGTCTGCGAATACTCGATCCGGCCCTCGACATAAAGCCGGTCACCCTTGTGGACATACTGCTCCACCAGCTCCGCCATCTTGTCCCAGAACGTCAGCCGATGCCACTCCGACTTCTCCTGCCGCTGGCCGTTCTTGTCGTTGAACGTCCGATTCGTCGCAAGCGACACCTTCGCCAGCTTTTTGCCCGATGCGATCGTGCGGATCTCAGGATCCGATCCCACGTTGCCAATCAGGAGTACCTTGTTCAATGACCGAGCCATGCGCGCCACCTTTCCACGGATTTCGTTTGAGACTTTTGAGGGCTGGCCGGAGGTACCCCGTCGAGCCCGTTCTGTTTCGGTATTTTTTCGGGTCGAAAATCTACGCTGCGCGCGACGCCGCCGACCGCCGGATCAGCTCCCCAAACGCGTTCTGAAGCGCTTTCGTGACCGGTCCGGGCTTGCCGTCGCGGATCCTGAGGCCATCGACCGTTGTCACAGGCATGATCTCGGTGGTCGTGCCGGACAGGAAGAGCTCTGCGCCGGCGAAGATTTCGTCGACGAGAATCGGTGCTTCGCGGACGGGCAGTCCAAGCTCGCGTCCGAGCTCGAGCACGATGCGTCGAGTGATGCCCGAGAGGATGTAGTTGCACGACGGATATGTTGTGATTGCGCCGTCGATGACAGCGCAGAAGTTCGAGTGTGAGCCTTCGATCGCGACGCCATCTTTCACGAAGATCGCTTCGAACGCATCGGCTGCGTGTGCTGCCTGATTTGCGAGCACGTTCGGCAGCAGTGAGACGGACTTGATGTCGCAGCGCGCCCAGCGGTTGTCTGCGTATGTGATCGCGCCGACGCCGTCGGAGAAGTACGTCGTCGGATGCTGCTTGAACGGTTTCGATGCTATGAAAATCGTGGGCTGAACGTTCGCCGGGAATGCGTGCGCGCGCGGTGCTGCACCGCGGGTCACCTGGATGTAGATTGTTGCGTCGCCGCTCCGCAGTTTGTTTTCGTTGAGCAGTTTGTCTGCGATGGTTTCGAGAGCTGCCATGTCGAGCACATCGATTTGCAGTGCGCGCAGACCGTTCGTCAGGCGGGCGAGGTGTGCTTCCCACTCGAAGATTTGTCCGGCGTAAACGCGCGCAACTTCGTAGATGCCATCGGCGAAAAGAAAGCCTCGGTCATCGACCGACACGCGCGCGTTTTCGTGCGGCATGTACTGGCCGTTCAGGTAGACGATCATGGGTTGTCTCCGGAAGGTTTGGATTGCCAGTCTCAGGATGCCACTGGGGAGGGCGTGCGTCAACGTCGCTTTTGCGTCAGATCAGTCGGTTCGCTCGACGGTCATGATGATGCGGCCGCCGCCGAAAACGCGGGTATCTCCCGAGGACTCGGAAACGACGAATGCGACGCCGTGGGTGCTTGCCGTGATGCCTGCGCCGGCGCGGTGCCTGGACCCCAGGCCTGAGGGCACTTCGTGCTCTTCTGCAACCCCTTCGAGGTAGCGGCCGGCGGCCACAATGATGCCATCGCTCCGCAGCACAAAAGCGCCGTCCATGCCCGAAAACTCCCGAATCGCGCGCCGGGCGGGCGCATTGAGGACGCACCGGTCGTCTTCCGGATGCCCCTCGAAGGGATTCAGGACGATCTGGTGTGACCGGTCCATGATCGCTTCGTGGTCCCCAAGCGTGATCAGCAGGCCAACCGGCTTGCCTTCCTTGCCTTCGCGGCCGAGCTCCACGCACATCGTGAGGATCGCATCGAAAACCGCTGGATCGGCGACCTGCCGCAGGATCGACAGCGGTGCGTTCGCCTCGCCGTCCATGAAGTCTTCGTTCTCGTCCAGCTCGATGACAGCGATGGTGTCCAGCTCGCAAATGTCGTTTGGCGTATTGCCGGAGATGATGACTACGCGCTCGCCGGCATTCAGCAATCCGCCGGCAAGGCCTTCCAGCAGAGCGACTTTGGCCCGGCCACGCCGGCGCAGACGGACTTCCGGCAGGGCCAGGACGTCCGTATCGCGGGCTTCGCGCGTCGCGGACGGCCCGGGCGAGGCCGCAATGACGCGGATTTTGCCGTCGAGCGCGTCTTCGAGATACTTCGCTTCTTCATCAAGCGCTGCAGCGAGAAGAACTGCATCGGCTTCGGTCTGCTTTGCGACGAGTATGGCGCCGTCGATGATTGCGCGGTTTTTTTCGAGCACGACGTCCTTCCAGCGGTTTTCGGCAGTCGGGCGCAACTCGCGGCCCCTCTTCCGAGTATAGTGAGAACGCAACAGCTTTTGTGAATTTTTCCCGCCAGAGCCGTTATCTTCCGGTAGCGCGGGTCTGGTGTAAACGCGTGCGACAATGCAGCTTTCCACGGCTTCGCGTGGGGGCGAAAGCGTCAGAACCACTCTCAACTCAATAATTGATGCGAATCGCGCTGATCAGCGACTTTTATTACCCGCATTTGGGCGGTGTGACAGAGCACGTTCATAATCTGGCCGTTCAGTACAATCGTTTGGGACACCATGCGATCGTCATTACGTCGAACATGGAAGGCCAGGAAAACGATCCACCGTTTGTGCGGCGCCTGGGAACGAGCCGCGTCGTTTATGCAAATGGATCGTTTGCACGAATCACCACCGGCTTTGGACTTCGCAAGAAGATCGCCGCAATTCTGCGCGCAGAAAAGATCGACATCGTTCATGTGCACGGCGCTCTGGCGCCAACGTTCGGTCTGCTGGCGCCGCTCGCGGCCAGGGATGCAGGAGTTCCCGTTGTTGCGACGTTCCACTCGTGGTTTCCGCGCTGCATTCCGTACCACGTTTTCCGCAGAAGGCTCCAGAAGCATCTCGATCTTTTCGCCGCCAAGATTGTCGTAAGCGAGCCCGTGATCAGCGCCATGACGCGGTATTTCGTTGCCGATTGGGAGGTCATTCCGAACGGCGTGAACGTCGGTTATTTCCATCCGAACGGACGCAAGCCGATGGATGCGTTTCAGCGAGGACCACGTTTGCTGTTTCTCGGCAGGCTCGATCCGCGCAACGGCCTCGACATCATCCTCGATGCGATGCCGAACATTCTCGAGACTTTTCCGAAGGCACAGTTGATCGTTGTAGGCGATGGTCCGCTGCGCCCGCGCTATGAGAAGGCAGCGCGGCATCTTACCGACAACGTGAAATTCGTCGGCCAGATCTTCAATGAGCGTCCGGAATATTACGGAACCGCGGATATCTACGTGTGCCCGACGAACAGAGCGTCGTTTGGAATCACACTGCTCGAGTCGATGGCGTGCGGCACGCCGATGATCGTGTCCGACAT
>JBBQYT010000245.1:0-4626 GCA_038208385.1 Longimicrobiales bacterium
CTGACGGTGGAGCCAGCCCTGGACGGAATGGGGCTGCTGGAGGACCTGGGCGTCGACAAGGAATGGGCGAAGCAGGTGCGTGCAGGTGAGAACTACCCGGACCCAGAGGTTTCCGATGCGGCGCTCACGATCCGGTTTGGCGAGGATGCGACTCTTGTGTTTAGGGGACTGACACAAGAGGCTCTCCGCCAGGGCGCCGCCGAAGCCACAACGACCGATTTACTCATGGTTCTCTTCGGGGCCGGCGGCAAGCCGACCCGTGAGCTCAAGTATTTCGGGTTCCGCCCGCCCGGCGAACAGTACCGCGATTCATGGCTGATCCGGCTCGATACGAGCTCGAAGCAGCCATACTTCGACCAGCTGGTGGCGCGCCTGGAGGAAGTGGTTGCGACGGGCGAGCTGGGCGTCGGGGAGCGTCTGCCCCCGGTGCGTCAACTCGCTGCTTCGCTTGCGGTTGCGCCCGGCACGGTGGCCCGTGCATACCGCTACCTTGTGCAGCGCGGAATCCTCGAGACGCAGCGTGCGTTGGGCACGCGGGTCGCGGCGAGCGGACAGGCCTCGGCAGAGCCGTCCCTGCGGCGGGATCAGATCGCGGAGCTATTGCATCGTCCGGTCATTGCAGCGTTTCATATGGGTGCGACAGCGGGTGAATTGCGTGAGGTATTGGAGGCGGAGATGCTGGCGGTAAAATTGTAGCAAAGCTATTGGTACATGGGCGGGTGGCGCGTGTGCCACTCGGTCAATCGCTGGTAATGGGCCCCCAGCTGGAACAGGATATCTTCGCGATAGGGTGCTGCGATCAACTGCAGGCCCACGGGGATCTCGTCGACGAATCCGCAGGGGATTACGAGTGCAGGGATGCCGGCCATGTTCTGCGGCGCGTTGAAGCGGACCATCGTTTTGAGAACGCTGTCTTCGCGCGTTCCGGCTGTCATCGACTCCTGGCCGATGTTCGGCGGGAGAGTCGGGAGTGCCGGCGCGATGATGCAGTCCACTTGTTCGAATACGCCGTTGAATTCTTCAATGCACTGGAGCCGGGTGCGCTGTGCTTTTACGAGCTCGACGGCGCTGTAGGCGGAGAATCCCTCGAGGCGCTGTTTGACCCCGGGTCCGAATCCGTCGGGATTGTCGGCGAGGTGTTGTTCGTGGTAAACGGCGGCTTCGGCGAGGCAGATGACGTCCGAGGCGGCGATGGCGGGCTCCATGGTGCGCATTTCGAGTTCGCGCATCTCCATGACATCGCTTTCGAGGAGTGAGAGAGCACGCTCGCAGACGTCGCGCACTCCATCGTGAAGGTCCTTCCAGAAGTGTCCGGCAATGCCAATGCGAAGGCGTCGTACGGGCTCTTTCATGGCGCGTTCGTGGGCGGGGAGCAGCTTCCGCTTGCCGACCATCAGGGACAGCATGAGTGCCGCGTCCTCGACCGTGTGGGTCATCGGCCCGACGTGGTCCAGGGTCCAGCTCAGCGGGAGCACGCCGTCGGTCGGGACTAGTCCGTAAGTCGGCTTCAGGCCCGTGATCCCGCATGCCGAGGCGGGAATGCGGATCGATCCGCGCGTGTCGGTTCCGACCGATGCGTAGCACAGTCCAGCTGCGACGGCCACGGCAGACCCGCCGCTCGATCCCCCCGGCACGATGTTGCGATTCCAGGGATTGTGGGTTTGGCCGAAGTGCGCGTTTTCCGTGGTGACGCCGAGGGCGAACTCATTGAGGTTGGTCTTGCCGATGATGATGGCGCCGGCGGCGCGGATGCGCCGGACAGCGGTAGCTTCGTGCGGTACTTCGAGTCCGTGCCCAAACACGCGTGAGCCGGCGGTGGTTGGGGTCCCGCGCGCGTGCATCAGGTCCTTCACGGACATTGGAATCCCGTGCAGCGGCGAAAGCGTGACGCCCGGCTTTGCGAGCGCTTTCTCAGCGCGTTTTGCGGCGGCGTACGCGGCTTCGGGCTGTACGGAAATGTAGGCGTTGAGGGAGTGATCGAAGCGTGAGATCCGCGTCAGCATGAGCTCGACCAGGTCGGTCGGAGACACGTCTCCGCAATTCAGTGCTGCTGCTGCTTCTGTGAGCGTGAGGAAAGGCAGATCCCCGGTGTTCACGGCGTGGCTGCAGCGCTCTGGTAAAAGGGATTCGCGCCGGACATGTGGTCGGTGACGTCATGGACGGCGGTGACTTCGGGTACGGACTCCCTGATCATCTTCTCGACGCCTTGCCGGAGTGTGACTTTGGCGAGCCCACAGCCCTGGCAGCCGCCGCTCATCTGTACCAGCACGGTGGTATCCTGCACGCCCACCAGGCTGATCTTTCCGCCGTGTGATGCCACGCCCGGGTTCACCCGCTCTTCGAGCACCTGGCGGACGCGGTCGGCAATCTCACCCGTCGTTGCGCCGAACATCCGCTCGATGTTGGGGTTTTTGACCTCGAACGCCACGCCAGTGAAATCAACGATGCAGCCCTTCAGTTTGTCCGCGCTCGCGCCTTCGACAACCACTGCAAAATCGTCGGTCCGGAAGACAACGTCCTCGGGCTCGACATCATCGCTTTCAACCAGCATCAGCTCGTAATCGGGCGCCAGCGGGCTGGTGCCATCACGTACGGAAATGCGAAGTGAGGCGGCTTCGCCGGGATCATAGTAGTCGGCCATGAAGGACAGGACCTTCGCGGTGGCCGCTTTCGTGAATGTCAGCATGTCAGAAGGATAGCCATCTAAATCCCCAATGGGTAGGTCATTACGCCTCCGATACTCTGCTCCCGATCGGCTGTCCGAGCCTGACCTCATCCCCAGGCGCGAGTCCCGACGCAATCTGCACGCCTTTTTCGAACAACAGCACGACCGTCGACCCGAGATGAAACGCCATGACCTCCTCGCCCTGCCGGACCGGCTTGGGCGGAACGTACCTGTGCGTCGCGGGCTCCGTGCCGGGGCGATTCGTGACCCAGCCAGCGGCCTTGCCCGGCGGAGCATTCCATTCCGGGTCGAACGCCGCCGAGATTCGGCCCACGTTGTACGCCCCGACGGCCACCAGCGCCACGCGCCGCAACGGCGAATCGATATAGCACAGAAGTCGCTCATTCCGGGCGAACAGGTCACTCACATGAGTCACCGCAGGCCTGTTGACGGGCAGCAGCCCGCCCGGAATATGCCTGGCAAGGGGAATGTGACCTTCGCAGGGGGAGTGAATACGATGGTAGTGGCGCGGACTCAGATAGATCGTGATAAACGCGCCGCCGTCGAACCGCGCCGCTTCTCCGGCGTCATCGAGAAGCCCTGCGGCGCTGTACAGGCGTCCCTTCGCCTGGATCAGACGACCATCCCTGATGGTCCCGAGCTGACCGGCCACGCCATCCACGGGACTCGCTGCGACATTCGGATCGTTCGGGATGCGGCGCAGGCCCGGCGCGAGACGTCGCACGAAAAAATCGTTTACGGACGAGTACTCCTCTATCGGCTTTTCGGCTTCCTGAATGTTGATCCCGACCGCTTTGGCAAAACCGCCGAGGACGGTCGCGCGCATGGACGCGGGCAGCGGCGTGTCAGCAATTGCGCCAAACGCGCGGGAGAGGCCTGCCTGCGGGAGACGTGACATCGCGGCCAGGACCATGCGCCAGGTGGCGGACGGAAGATCGGGCGAGACGTCAGGAATTTCGCTGTCTTTTTCCATGGTCGTTGAATCATGCACGGAGCGCACCGCTTGCGGCCAGAGACCGGCGGCGGCAACCTTCCCGAATCATGCCTTCGATTATCAACTCGCCCAACCGGGCAGCGTTTCGCGCGTGGCTCGTCGCCACGGTTCTGCCCCTGCTCTTCGCAGTGCTGTATTACACGATTGCCGGCGACTACAGCGGGGAGCTCATCCGGGTCATTTTCTGGACGATCCCGTTCGGCCTGTACATGGGCCTGCTCGTGCGTGCGGCTGCGTTTCCGACGCTCGCGAACGCAACCATTCCGCGCCGGTGGCTCTGTATTGGCAGCGCGCTGTTTGCCGCAGGGGTCTTTGGTGCCGTCGCTGCGTTTCCGTATGGCGCATGGATGGGTCCGTTCCGAATTCCGCTGACCCTCATCTGGGCAATCTCGGGAGTGCTTGGTGCTGTGAGCGCAGTCGTGCTTGGCACGCGGCCGGACCTCGAGACGCCAGCATCACGCGAACCTGCCGCGCGCATTTTCTGGGATGCGATGCGCTGGTTTGCGCCGTTTGCGATGCTGATTGCACTCAAATCCGGCTTCTCGGGTGTGGCGCCCTACGATTATGCAAACAAGATGAGCATCAACATGAACAGCAGTCTGCCATTCGGCTCGCTGCCTGCCGACACTCCGAAGACGCAACGGCTCGCGACAACGCCGACGGAAGTGCTCGTCGATGATTCGATCCTCGCGTCGATGACACCCGAAGACAGTGCGCAGGCATACGACGGCATGTACGTCGATGATGACAGCCTGACGGTCGGCCGCTTTCGTTTAGGCTTTGCCGTCTGCCACAAAACGTGCAACAACGCGACCGGCGCGTACCTCCGGCAGATGCCCGATTCGACGGAGTTCTATCACCCGGCAGCACAGCTCGAGACATCCGGCTCACACGTGAGACTTCAAACAGCCACTACGCAGATCGGCACGATCCGCATCGACGGCAA
>JBBQYT010000246.1:0-4619 GCA_038208385.1 Longimicrobiales bacterium
CCGGCAGGGCACAACAGAGTGAAAAATGGCGTCTCACGGTCTCGCGCGGAGGCCTTTGCGGCGTTAAGTTTTGGGCCGCTATGGAAAAATTTCTTCTGATCTTCCCGGTCCTCGTGTTTTCTGTCGTTGTGCACGAGGTCGCGCACGGCTGGGTAGCCCTGCGCCAGGGCGATGACACCGCCGAGAAGCTGGGCCGGATCACGCTGAATCCGATTTCGCACATGGACCCATTAGGCAGTGTGATCATTCCGTTGCTGCTTTTTGCGTCGCAGAGCGGGTTCATGTTCGGCTGGGCCAAGCCGGTACCTATCAATCCGCGGAATTTCAGGAATTACAAGCGCGGCGACGTCCTGGTCTCACTGGCCGGCATTGCTGCGAATCTGTTCCTGGCGCTGCTCTTTACGGTGCTGAGCATAGTTCTCGTCCATTTGTCGCGGATCATACCAGCGGGTGGATCGTCGTTCATGATCCTGAATGCGATGGCAAAGATCGGTATCTGGCTCAACCTGATCCTGGCTTTTTTCAACCTGGTGCCGATTCCGCCACTCGATGGGTCTCACGTGGTTTACCACCTGCTGCCACCATGGCTTGGGGCGCGCTACCGCGAGGTTGGGCGCTTTGGATTTCTGATCGTCATGGGACTGATCTTCATGGTGCCGCGGGCGCAGACCGTATTTCTCTGGCCAGCCACGGCGTTGAACGGACTGGCTGAAGCGTTGATCCGGCTTTGGACGTAGCGCAGCCGCAATCGCTCGAGGGCGGATTCGTCGTCGAGATCGATCAGTTCCAGGGCCCTCTCGATCTCCTGCTGCATCTGATTCGAGAGCAGGATATCGACATTTTCGATATTCCGATCTCGCGCATCACCGCGCAGTTTCTGCTGGTCATTGGAGGCGTGGAAGAGCTGGGTCTCGACCGTGCGGGTGAGTTTCTCGAAACGGCGGCCATGCTGATCCGCATCAAGGCGCAGATGCTGCTGCCGCGCCGCGTCGATGACACGGGCGAGGAGGAAGATCCGCGCGCGGAGCTGGTGCGAAGGCTTTTGGAGTACGAACACTTCCGCGAAGTGGCGAGGCGGCTTGAGGGAGGGCAGTCGGAGCGGTCGCGGCACTTTTCTCGTGGCTTTGTGCCGCCGCGTCAGAAGCCTGCGCCGTCGGAGGAAGTGGAGATGTCGTGGGATGACATCTGGAACGCAGTGCTGGCAATCGCCGAGCGTATACGTCCGCCGGCAGAACATCGCGTAGCGGCGCGTGCGGTGCCTTTGACGGACAAGATCTCGCTGATCACGGAAACGCTGTCGCGACTGATGCGCGTCGAGTTCCGCGCGCTGGTTTCCCCGTTCGATGACAAGCTGCACACGGTTGTAACGTTAATGGCCGGCCTCGAGCTGGCGCGCAGGCACGAGCTGGCACTGCGACAGCGCGAGCCGTTTACCGAACTCTGGCTGTATCGCCGAAACGGATCATCGTCGGATGTTGAAGACACAGATAATTGAGGCGTTGCTGTTCGCGAGCGATGCGCCCCTGAGTGCAGCGGATCTCGCCCGCGGCGATGAGTCGCTGGACGAGGAGGCGGTAGAGGGTGCGATCCAGTCGCTCCGGCAGGAGTACGAGCAGACGGGGCGGTCGTTCCAGATCTATGAGATCGCCGGCGGCTACCAGCTCCTCACCTCGCCCGACTACGCGCCGTATCTCGAGCGATTCGACACCGTGCCGCAGTCTCCGCGCCTGTCGCACCCGGCGCTCGAGGTCCTGGCCGTCATTGCTTACAGGCAGCCGATCGACCGCGCCGAGATCGAAGAAATCCGCGGCGTCGGCTCGTCCGGTGTGCTGCGAACCTTGCAGGACAGAAATTTGATCGAAGTGGCTGGCCGCGGTGAAGGTCTCGGCAGGCCGCTGTTGTACGGGACGACAAAGAAGTTCCTCGAGCATTTCGGCTTCCGCTCGCTCGAGGATTTGCCGCGCCCGGATGAGCTGCCGGTGATTCTGCGTCCACGGTCGCTGCAAGAGCAGCGCGCTGCGGATTCGGATCCTGCGCAGCTCGAAGTCGAGCTGCCAATGCGGTTGGAGGAAGCGGATGTGGCGCCGGCTCACACGGAGCCCGGGCCTGAACAAATTGACGCTGTCATCGAGGCCGAAATGCAACTGGAAGCGGAAGCCGATCTGCTGGATGAAGCCGAGCTGGATATCGAGGCTCGCTTTGAGACCGACGACGAAGATGAAGACGATTTCGGCGGCGGGGATGAGTTTGACGATGATGACGACGATGACGACTTCGACGACGAGGATGATCTCGACGACGATGACGATCTCGACGACGAGGATGAGCTCGATGATGAAGATGAAGATTTCGAGCTCAGCGACAAATTGGACGCAGCAGCAACGTCGCTGGACGCTAAAGCGACGGAACCGGAACCCGAATCCTGAGTCAATGAATGGCTGAAGCGATACGCCTGCAGAAATACCTATCCGGAGCGGGCGTCGCATCGCGCCGCACAGCCGAAGAAATGATCCGTGCGGGCCAGGTGAAGCTGAACGGCAAGGTCGTCACCGAGCTTGGCACGCGCATGGATCCTGATGTAGACGTGGTCGAAGTCGACCGCGTCCGCATCCGTCGTTCCGCACCCATCTGGATCGCACTGCACAAGCCCGTCGGCTATGTGACGACGCGCAGCGATCCCGAAGGCCGCAAGACGATCTACGACCTGCTTCCTCCCGAACACCACGGACTTTTCTACGTCGGCCGCCTGGACGTGAACAGCGAAGGCCTGCTGCTGCTCACGAACCAGGGCGAGATCGCCAACCAGCTCACGCATCCAAGCTACGAAGTCGATCGCGTCTACAAAGCGGTCGTGAAGGGTGAGGTTTCGCAGGCGACGGCGAGGCGGCTGATGCAGGGCGTGATGCTCGAGGACGGAGTCGCGAAAGCCCACTCGGTCCATATCGAGGCCGGCGGTGAAGAGGGCTACACGCGCCTCAAGCTGACCCTGCGCGAGGGCAAGAACCGCGAAGTGCGTCGCCTGCTGAAGGAAGTTGGGCATCCGGTGACGCGCCTGATGCGCGTGCGCTACGGACCGATCAAGCTGGAGGGCCTCGAGCCGGCCGCGTGGCGCCGTCTCGGCGTCGCGGAGCGGGCAGAGCTGTCGAGTGGCAACGCCGGGAGCGAAGCACGTGCAGCGAAGCCCAAAGGGCGGGCGGGGCGTGTGCATCGCGAGGCGCGGGCCGGACAGCGGAAGGAGCGGCCCTCGGAGACACGGCGGGGGGGCGACGCGGCGACGCGGCGACCCAGGGTGGAGACAGGCCGAGGGGGAGACACGGTGACGCGGCGGGGTGCGCCTCCGGCACGTTCGGGGTTTACGAAACGGCCGGCATCGGACAGGAATCGTACGTCGGTCCGGCAAGAGGATGCTGATGAACCGCGGAGCGTGCCGGCGCGCAGCGCGCGTAAACCCTCGAGCGAGAGGCCTTCCAGACCGCGTTCTGATCGTCCGTCGAGGCCGCGCGCGAGCGAAGATCGGCCGGATCGCAGGCCGCCACGCACGTCCAAGCCGCGCAGCGATGGCGACAAGTCACGAAGTGAGAGGCCGCGCGCGCAGTCGGACCGTCCGCGTACGGACAAACCGCGCAGTGCTTCGGACAGGCCGCGTGGGGATAGGCCCGAACGCCCGAGCAAGCCGCGCCCACGCGACGATCGCGGGGAACGCAGCAGCATAGGGGAGCGTAAACCGCGTGATGAGGCGGAGCCACGGAAGCGTAGCAAGCCGGAAGCGGCGGGTAGGGGTGGACCGAAGAAAAAGGGTCCTCCAAGCGGGCCGCAGTCACGACCTGTACGTGGGAAGAAGCAGTCCGCAAAGAGCAGTGCGCCGCCGAAGAAGCCTCGGCGCGGTCCCGGATCGCGTGAACCACGGGGCTGAGGGTCCACACGTATCAAGAGCTTTAAGCAGAACTTCATATAAATGCAGATTCACGGTCGCGCGGTTTTAATTCTGGGCGGGTCGGGTCTCGTGGGCATGGCGGTGGCGCGCCAGCTGCTCGCGCATGAGCCCGATGTGCTCGTGTTGAGCGCGTTGCTGCGCGAGGATGCGGAGTCCGCAGTGCGCGAAATCACTGGGGATCCGCGACGCAGGCCGGGCACCAGCGTTGTCGCCGAATGGGGCGACATTTTTGTTGCGGAGGAATTGAAGCAACGTCCGCGCGGCGAGTTGATTGCCGATCCCGTGGCGCGTGGGCTGTTGCTCGATGACATGTTCGGCGAGCTGACGGATGAAGTCGTGCGACGCTCCGCGCTCGGCGCACTGCTGCTCCGCCACAAGCCGGGCATCATCATCGATTGTGTGAATACCGCGACTGCCATCGCCTATCAAAATATTTTCGACAGTGCATTACAGCTTCGCGCAGACGCAATGGCAGATGGCAGTGTCAGCGCAGAACAGGTCGAGAAGCATCTCGCGACGTTGTACCTGCCACAGCTGATTCGGCACGTGCAGATTTCGCTCGAAGCGATGAAGCGCGTGCGCACCGAGTGCTACATCAAGATCGGCACCGCAGGCACCGGCGGAATGGGTCTGAACATTCCGTTCACGCATTCGGAAGAGCGTCCGAGCCGGATGCTGCTTGCGA
>JBBQYT010000247.1:0-4609 GCA_038208385.1 Longimicrobiales bacterium
GATGGTGGACGGACGCCATTAGGCTTCGCGCTTCGCGATCCGCCACAGACGAAACGACTCACTGTCGAATCCCTTCAGCTCTGCATCGAACGCCTCCGCTGTAATCCCCGCTTCCAGCATCAGCTCCATCACTTCCGGATCGCGCGCAATCGCATCGGAGATTACGACTTCGCCGCCGGACGAGAGTCCGTCCAGTCGCGCAGCCATGTTGACCGTCGATCCGAAGTAATCGAGCCTGTCGTTCATTGTCACCGCGATGCACGGTCCGTAGTGCAAGCCCGCCTTCAACACGAGCGGATCGGCGCCGCCTTCAGGCATTGCGAGCTGCTGCTGCGCCTCGAGCATTGCACGTACGGCGCCCGCCGGTCGTCGGAACACCGCCATCACTGCATCACCGATTGTCTTGACGATGGTGCCGCCCTCCGCATCGATTGCGGTGCGCAACAAATCGAAGTGACTCATCACACGGCCGAACGCAGGCGCATCACCGATGTCGCGATACATCTTTGTCGAGTCGCGCAGATCTGTGAACAAAACCGCGAGGCTTCCAACGGAAATGTGCTCGCCGGGCCGAAGCGCTTCGCTCGAGAACAGATCGCGGAACTCCTGCAGCACAGTTACTTCCGCGGCCGTCGCGGACTGATCGCTCCAGGCAGTGCGTTCGAGAATCATCAGCTGTTCTGCAGCCGTGCGATTCACCAGGCGCAACACCGGCCTGATTGCAATGGTCAGCTCACGCGCAGTTCCCACACCCTCATCTCCGACCTGCAGCACAGGATTCGCATCGCCCGTATCGCTTACGAGAAGTTGGGTACTGCCGATCGATGACAACGTGCGGAAGCGATAGCGGCCAGGCTCGAGCGCAACGCATACATCGCGCTCTTCCCGGGGTACGAGCAGCTGCTGCATTGCGATGTGCGGCGTGAGCTGCGGACCGCCCATGCAGAACGGCGCTGAGTCGACGCGACGTATCGCAGGATTCGGCCGGAAGGTGAGCTCGACGGACTGATCGAAGTTGATTGTGAAGTCGACGTTGCAGCTCGGGCAGTGAACGGCGGAATTGATTTCGCGCAGCGACCCTGCCGTTTCCTGTGCGCCGCGACACAATGGACAGAGCAGCTCCCACTGCATGTCGAGCATGCCATCGCGCGCTGCATTCAGGAACAGCTCGAGCACGCGCCGGCGCGATGCGCCCCAGTTGTCTGCAAGCTCGTACGGACGCAAACGAGACGCGGTAACATCATCGACGTCGCGCAATGCAGAGACGAGTCTGCGCACAAGCTCGGCAGGCATGTCACGCTCGATCAGTTTTTGTGCAAGCGAGCCGAGCCGCTGCGCGCCGCCCGGCACAAGCTCACCTGCACTGCTGCCACCGATCGTGACCTGCGCATTCACCTGCATGGCGGCAGCGATGTCACCATACCTGCGAAACACTTCGTCAAAGCGACGGGCGCTCAGCACCCCGATCTGATACGGAATCGCTGCGAGACCGAGCGCACTGCGTGGCGTAGCCCACACCTGGTAGACAAGCGTCGTCGCATTTTCGCCTGCCGGCGACATCTCCGCGAGCACGCGCATCTCTGCGACTGGCCCGCGCGCATACCTCCGCAGGACGCCAAAGCGATTCGGCCGCGCCCACTCAAACGGCAGCTCCTCCCACTCGATCACGACGCCCATGCGTTTCAGGCGGAGCATCCTGCGGCCGTTGCGCGCCGCGGTCTCCGGGTCGCCGACAGCCTCAACGAACGGAACGCCTGTATCTCGATTGAACCGGTTTGTATCAGAGAGAAGCGGCCAGAGCGCTTCCGGTGCGGCGGGCAGCAGCCATGACCAGCGGTAGTGGACTTCGCGAAAGGCCATTAGCGGCGTGATCCTCGTGGTGCGTGGCTCGTGGCTCGTGTTTCGTCAACTGCAACGAAAACACAATCGAGCCACGAGACACGAGACACGAGTTACGACTTGGGTGTCGGCACGGCAGGCAGCGACTTCACGTAAAGCCACGTCGCCTGAATCTCTTCGTCGGTCATCTGCCCGGCGAGTGGCCACGGCATGAACGGATCGATCTTCGTTCCATCCTTGCGCACGCCTGTGTGCAGCGCACGCGTGAAGTCTGCTTCCGTCCAGTCACCGATTCCAGCGGGCGTGATGTTCTGGGCGTTCGGGAAGTTCGGTGGTGTGCCGGGCACGTGTCCGCCGTTCAGCTTCTCGCCGTGGCACCCCTTGCAGCCAACGCTCGCGAGGTACGCACCGTATTCTGCAGTAGCGCCCGGAGAAATGATGGCGGGAACCGGCTGATCGTGATTGATGAACTCGACCGGCAGCAGCGGAAACTGACCTGCAATGTACAGCGCACGCGCGAGGAATTTTGGATCGCTCGGCGGCAGCTCCCGATCGACCGGCGCGAGGCTCTTCAGGTACGCAACGAGATCGCCTACATCTTTCGAGTTGAAGTTCACGAATTCGTAGGACGGCATGAACAACGCCGGACGACCGTTCTCCTTCACGCCGTGACGAATTGCGCGGACGAATTTCTCGTCGTCGTACTTCGAGCCGACGCCACCCTTGCCACGCGTGAGGTTGGATGCGGTCAGGCGTCCGAGCTTCGGATCGTCAATGAAGATTTTGCCGCCGAGGTCGGGAGCATGACACTCGACGCACTTGCCGATCGCAATTGCCAGATGGCGTCCGTGCTCGATTGCCGCAGAGTCGGTCGGCACCGTAATCGGGTCGGGCTTGAACGTATACGTCTTATTGATGCGAGTGCTGCTGTATCCCAGCACTCCCGCAGCAGCAACAACCACCAGAAGAGTGAGGACACCAACACCAATTCCTACTCGTTTCACGACCTTCGTCATTTTGGATTCTCCGGATGAGTCGAATCTGGCGCCGTCGCCAACTTACGCGAATTGTCGCATGA
The DNA here is from genome assembly GCA_038208385.1 of Longimicrobiales bacterium. Classification (GTDB taxonomy): domain Bacteria; phylum Gemmatimonadota; class Gemmatimonadetes; order Longimicrobiales; family RSA9; genus JBBQYT01. The sequence continues at coordinate 2,918 of JBBQYT010000247.1, forward strand.
AGTCTCGGCGCCTACTGTACGCTGCGGCGCCGTTCGATTCAATATCTGTGTAGATGGTTCAGGTCAGAACCGCCACTCGAATCCAACAATGGGAAGGACGGGGAGTGAAGCCAGCGGGCGTGGCTGTGTGTCACGCGTGCGATCGAACTGGTAGAAGAGCGCGTCACGACGATGCAGCGCATTGAGCACGCGTACGTACGGCGTCACTTCAAATGCGATGTTCCACCACTCCGTCGCAAACGTGCGCGCGACCTGCGCGTCCAGCCGAAGGTACGGGTCCTCAGGCGTGGTCGTGATCGGCGGCGCATCTTCCTTCGGCGGAACTGGAAGCATGTCCGCCAGCGGCGAGGACGCACCCGAATTGAACACGGGCTTCGGTCCGGAACTTTCCGGAATTGCCGTGTACGGCAACCCGGCGCCGTATCCAACGCGCACATCGAACTTTCCTCGCCCACCGATGGGACCGGTCAGGCCGGCGCTTACGATCTGGCGGCCGGAGAACCTGTCGGTGCTCGTCTGGCCGGGATCAGCCGTCCATACCCAGCCGAGCGAATAGCCAACCCATCCTGTAAGCCGGCCCGTGCTCCGGCGGACCCACAGGTCGAGGCCCGATGAATAGCTGCGCGCATCCGGTGAGGCGGTCGGATCGGGCAGGCCTTCGTACGTCTTGTAGAAGCCCTGCAGTCCCACCCGAATGCCTTCGCCTACATCCTGGTCGAGGCCGATCAGCAGGTGAGATGCTTTTGCGACGGACAGCGGGGCAATCGAGCCTGCGGAATCCGATGCGAGTGGATCCACGTCGAGCACCGCGACTTCGGAAGCGCGTACGTACTGGTGGTACGTTCCGCCCGCGACCGTCAGCGCAACGCGGTCGGACAACAGGAACGTGACGGCGAGACGCGGACCGAACCGGATACTGCTGAGCTCGCGTGAGAACACGTCCGCGCGCATGCCGCCGCGCACCCGGATGTGCTGCCCCGCCTGCATGGAGCCGTCCATGTAGATCCCGCCAACCTCACCCGATGCGGCGGTCTGTTGCAAAATCGGTGCGCCGCTCCCGTCGCTTGGATGAGACGTATACCGCAAAGCGATGTGATCGTAGGACGCGCCGTAGTGAAGCTGGAGCGGGCCAATGCCATGACCCAGGTCAGCAGCCAGGCGGACCCGCTGGGCCAGGCCGTTTGCCAGAACGGGGTTCGTACCGCCAATCGGCAATGTCGCATCAAACCCGCCGTATCCTGCCGTGAACTCCGCATCCACGCCGGCCAGCTCGCCACGATATCTCAGAGACGCGGCTGTGTTGCCCCACTCAGCAATGCTCGCGAGCGTGTTTTCGTGATCGAGGCGTACAGATTCCCGGTTCCAGAACCCTGTCGCACGCACAGAGCCGTGCGCCCCCGCATCGTAATCGAAGCGGGCGAGGCCGTCGGCATAGCCGTATGGGAAGTCGCTGTCGAGCAGTGAGGTGCCGAGACCATGGACGGTGCGGCCGGTAATCATATAGCCCGCGCTCGACGTGAACGGCCCTTCCACGAGCGCGCGTGCGGAGAGCATGTCGACTGAGCCGTCCGTACGAACCTGGTCGCGTCTGCCGCCGCGCGATTCCATATCCATCACGTAGGAAAGGCCACCGTCGTATTTCGCGGGAGCGCCGCCCAGGTAAAGCGTGGCTGACCGCAGGACGCCCGGATC
>JBBQYT010000248.1:0-4595 GCA_038208385.1 Longimicrobiales bacterium
AAGCGTGCGCCAAACGGTTCCCAAGTACGCCGCCTCTCGAACGCGGCAGAATGCCAGCGCGGCACCTTGCCGGTGTTGTCGCGCGTGTACGCGCGCACGCCGCCAAACCGACCCTTACCCGGGATTGACCAATGAACGAGCTGTTCAGACGATTTGCCAACAGGATGTCACACGCGCTGGGGTCACCGGTGGCCTTTCTCGCCGCCCTTCTAGTCATCGCCATCTGGCTCATCCTCGGGCCGATCTTCCACTACTCCGACACCTGGCAGCTCGCCATCAACACTGGCACGACCATCGTCACCTTCCTCATGGTCTTTCTCATCCAGAACACCCAGAATCGCGACGCCAAGGCGACACACCTCAAGCTGGACGAGCTCCTGCGCGCCGTCGGCAAAGCCAGAACCGGACTCGTCGACCTGGAGGACCTGGCCGACAGCGAGCTCAACGCCCTCGCCGACGAGTTCAAGAGGCTTGGGATCTCCGAACGCGAACGCATCGCCCACCACATTCACCCGACCGACGAGGAACGCCTCGCGGACGAAGCCGCCGCTCCCGAACGCCCTGACTCGGAAGAAAACGAATAAACGACACATGTCCGCTTTCCTGACACCGTCCGCGCTTTTGCCAATTTGCCCCTCTCCCCGACCATTTCATGGGCAGTCGCGCCGCGGAATCGAGCCCCGGAAGGCGGATCGACCGGTTCCCGGACATGGACGTCACTGCGCCGAGGTACTTCGAGATCGCCTAATGTATTGCGCAGCAATGACATAGCCATCGAATTCAGATACGGTATGATCCTCGCCTAAGTAAGAGCATAAGATCAGGTATCCTTGACGAGGAGACATCATGCTGGCGGAAACCACCGAGCGCCCGGCGCTGCAGCGCATCATGCTTGTAGAAGACGATACCGCCCTGCGGGCGATGATCGGCAAGCACCTGCGCGCGCGCGGTTTCGTTGTGGATGAACGCGGCGAAGCCGAGGGCGAGGCGACAGACAGCCTGGCGCGGAAGGGCTCCTATGACCTGCTGATCACGGACCTGCACCTGCCTGGAATGTCCGGTACCGAGCTTACGCGCATGGCTCTCACGCAGCAGCCCATGACGCCCGTCGTCGTGATCACTGGCGACCCTGAAGCCGCGCGCGAATCGCGTCCGTTCTCGCAGGGCCGCGTTACCTATCTGTTGAAGCCGTTCGCTCTCGAAGATCTGGATGGCGCGATCCGGGACGCAGTTGCCCGGTTCAAGCTGCTGCGAGCCGCAGCCGCCATCGGACATGAAGGCGAAAAGCCGTGGGGCACCTCGACCACGCTGACGCAGATCCCTGCCGGCTGGCTGCGCGAAGTCGACGAACAGTCAGGCGCCGGCGTTGGCCACGGTGACCGCGTCTCTCTGATCGCTGGCGCGATCATGAACGCAATCGATGAAGGCTTCCCGTCCGAAGTGCGCAACGCCGTCGAACGTGCTTCCTCAATGCACGAAATCGGACGCGTCATGGGCATTTCGCCCCGACCCGTCGACCTCGCCTGCTGCTCGGCTCAGCTCCTGTGGGAGATGAAAGTCGATCCCAAAGTCGTCCGTGCCGTGCGCCACATGCACGAGCGCTGGGACGGTACCGGCGGTCCCGACGGACTCAAGGGCAAGGAAATTCCCGCGACCTCGCGCATTCTCGCTGCCGCCGACCTGATCGACCATCGCGCCAGCGCCTGGATCGGCGCAGGCGTCGACGCCGGGGATGCCCTCGAGCGCGCAGTCTTCGGCCTCGCACCCAAGGCCGAGGAAATGTTTGGACCGACTGTCGCAGGCGCCCTCACAAAGGCAATCCCGGAAATCCGCTGGACGTCCAACCTTTTCCTGGAAAACGAAAACGAGTCGCCTGACTTCGACATGCTCTAAGTCGTCCGACCGCCAGAATCGCCTTCCCCAGTCAATGGGCGTGCAGCACAACCAGCACGCCCATTCTTTTGTGAGGTGAACGGCCCTTGCCGTGGGGCGCAGTAGCGAGTATCCTGCCGATGATAGCGGTTCTCATTCTCGTGGCCCCATGTACAGGACCAACATGATCGCCCCAAAAGAGGAATCGCTGCCGGATCTCGTCTCCAGGGTCATCGACTCGTCCGGGATAACCGCGCGGTCCGTTGCAGAAGAAGCGGGCATTCATGAAAGTGCGCTTTCATCATATCGTGCCGGCCGGCGCATACCCAATCGTGATGTGCTCGCACGAATTGCGAGCGCACTCGAAAGCCGCGCCGCGCTGCTCGGCCACCTCGCTGAAGAAGTACGGATACGATCGGGGATCGTGACGAGATCGTTCCTGTAGACGCGGGCGTGCTGTCGGTGGGGCGGCGGGGGAAGTAGGATTCGTCCTTGCCCGGGCACAGCAGGGGCGCGGCGTTTCTTCAGTCGGTAGAGCAGCTCGCCCAACGATGTTGACACCGGAAATCTATTCGGCGTTGAAAGGCTACACACGACGTCAGGCGTTTGCTGACGTCACTGCCGGAGTCATCGTTGGTATTGTGGCGCTGCCACTGGCCATAGCATTCGCGATCGCCAGTGGACTTTCGCCGAGTTACGGTCTCTACACCGCGGTCATAGCTGGTTTCATCATCTCCGCGTTCGGCGGCTCGCGCGTACAAATCGGCGGGCCTACGGGCGCATTTGTCGTTATTGTCTACGGCATTGTACAAACCTATGGAATCGATGGCCTCACGGTAGCGACCATCATGGCGGGCGCGATTCTCATCGTGCTCGGGCTCGCGCGCCTCGGCGCTGCAATCAAGTTTATTCCCTTCCCCGTCACATGCGGATTCACGAGCGGCATTGCCGTCGTGATTTTCTCCAGTCAGGTGCGCGATCTTTTCGGCTTGCGGATGACAGGCCTGCCGGCGGACTTCTTTCCAAAATGGTCCGCGCTCATCGCGCACTTCGACACAATCAATCCGCAAGCGACGGGTCTCGCAGCACTGACGCTCGTGATTCTGGTCGCGTGGCCACGCGTGAGCCGGCGGCTGCCGGCACCGTTCGTTGCAGTCATCGTAGCGTCCGTGCTCGCTACAATGATGCATCTGCCTGTCGAAACCATCGGTAGTCGCTTCGGACATATCTCCGCTGCACTCCCGCGGCCGCACCTGCCGCACGTCGACATTGCAATCATGACGCGGCTGATCGGCCCCGCATTCACGATCGCACTGCTCGCGGCAGTCGAGTCCCTGCTGTCGGCCGTCGTCGCAGACGGCATGATCGGAACACGACACAAGTCCAATGCAGAGCTCATCGCCCAGGGCCTCGCCAACATTGTCGCGCCGATTTTCGGCGGGATGCCGGCCACCGGCGCCATTGCACGTACAGCGACGAACATCAAGAACGGCGGACGCACACCCATCGCCGGGCTCGTGCACTCCGCGACGCTACTTTTGATCACATTGTTTTTCGGGCGCTACGTCGCGTACATACCACTCTGCGCACTCGCGGCGATTCTTGTGATCGTCGCGTATCACATGAGCGACTGGCGTACGTTCCGTGCAGAACTCTCCGCTCCGCGAAGCGACGCCGTAGTTCTTGTGACGACGTTCGTTCTCACCGTCGTTGCAGACCTCACGGTCGCCATCGAAGTCGGCATGGTCCTGGCCGCCTTCCTGTTCATGCGTCGAATGGCTGAAGTCACGAACGTCAGCGTCATCACCCGCGAGCTCGAGGACTCACCGGACGCAATCGCCGACGACGTCTCCGGAAACCGACGCGTCCCGAAGGACGTTCAGGTCTACGCGATCGATGGACCGTTCTTTTTTGGCGCTGCGGAGAAATTCAGGGAGGCACTGAGCCAGATCTCTGATCCGCCACGCGTCCTCATCCTGCGGATGCGACTGGTCAATGCGATCGACTCCACCGGCCTCAACGCACTGCGCGAGCTGGCGCGCCGGGCACGGCGCGACAACACACTCGTCCTGTTGTGCGACCTGCACGCGCAGCCCATGATCGCCCTCGGACGCTCCTCACTCCTTGACGACTTCGGCGAAGACAACATCTTCGGCAATCTCGATGATGCGCTCACCCGCGCTCGCGCACACCTGGCCATTACCTCTGGACCTCGAACCAAATGACGGAATACACAGTGACAGTCCTCACCGGCGACCACGAAGGCGCCGGCACCGACGCCAAAGTCTACATCCAGCTCTTCGGCGCCACCGGTGAAACCGAGCCGATTCTGCTGCACCCGCCCAAGGGAGACCCCTTCGAGCGTGCCTCCATCGACGTGTTCTCCCTCGATCTCGAGCCGCTCGGCGAGCTGGCTCGTCTCGACATCTGGCACGACAACACCGGCTTCCGCCCCGACTGGTTCCTGGTAAAAGTCGAAGTCCGCGATGCGGCCGCCGACAAGCGCTGGATCTTTCCGGCCAACCGGTGGCTCGATAAAAAACGCTCTCCCCGCACAACCAGGGCGACGCTACGAGCTCTGGCCTGAGCAAAGGTACACAGAACAACGGCGTTGTGTGCGGTGGGTGGTGTACGGTGTTTTGGGGGGTGTTTCAAGCACCCGCCCCCACCCCCCACCACCCCCCAACCGTTTAAAGTTTGAAAACCAAACCAAAACCAACACC
>JBBQYT010000249.1:0-4591 GCA_038208385.1 Longimicrobiales bacterium
TGCTGATCGATCGCGGCGGCCTCGCCGCACAGGGTGCGCCCGCCGAAGTGATCGATCGAACAATTATCGAGCGCGTCTACGGCTGGCCGGTATCCGTCGCTCCGCACCCCGGACCGGGCGAGGATGCGGGGACACCGCAGATTACACCATTGGCATTGGACGAACGCTAGAACGCGGAGTACTTCGAACGCGGGACGCCCTCGGGCGCTTCTGGCGGAATCAGCAGGTCGAGCATGCGGTGGTTTTCCACTTCGAAGACGGGTCCCGGACGAAACACCACGGGCTTGGTGAACAGCGGACCATCGCTTACGAACGTGTGATATTCGCCGCGCTCGCCAACAGCATCCCCGCTTCCAGCCAGCAGCTCGCTTACAACTGCAGGTGAGATGTCCCGCCCGAGCAAATCAGGATTACCAATTTCAAGATTCACACTGACAATTCGCGCGACGTATTTCCTGGCGAGAAACTCTGCAAGCAGGACGTCGCTGGTGTCACCCCAGAGTGGTTCGTGATGCACGAAACCGGCTGCAGTCGTGCGCTCTTCGTACCATGCCCGCACATCAGCCAGGTGGATGTTGCCGAAGATGATGCCACCGACGCCCAGCTCTTTGAGTGATTGCAGGCTGCGGAGGAACATTGCCTCGAAATCGCGCGGACCAACGCGCACCTGCACAATGCCGAGATTGAGCGACTTCGTCTGATCGCGTACGAGCTCGCACCGAACACCATGAAACCGCACGCGCCCGCTCGATGCATCGTAGAAGTTGAGCGCGTAGCGAACATCGAGACCGGCCTTCACCGATCTGTCGAGCGCGAGCATCGCGTCTTTGCCGCCACTCCAGGCGATTGCGTAGACCATCCTCTTCTTTCCGGGATCATTGTTTGACTCGCGTTAGCGCCCCGCGCTCAATAACCGCCCGGAAATAGAAATGAGTCAGTTCTCGCCCTCATCTCCGGTCCTCAGGATCCGGTAGCTCTCGTAACGCTCGGGAGAAATCTCTCCCTTAGACAATGCCTCTCGAACTCCGCAGCCGGGCTCATGCAGGTGCGTGCACGACCCTGCGAAGCGGCACGTCATCAGTGGCTCGATGAACTCCGGAAAGCATCGGTCCACGTTTTCGGGCTGCACTTCCCAGAGACCGACTTCGCGCAGGCCCGGCGTGTCACCGACGTAACCGCCGCACGCGAGGGGAATCAATTCTGCCGATACCGTCGTGTGCATTCCTTTGCTCGATGACGCGCTCACCTCACCGGTGCGGAGAGTCAGGCCGGGCTCGAGCGCATTCAACAAGCTCGATTTGCCGACGCCGGACGGGCTTGTGAACACGCTTGTCTTTCCGCACAGCTCGGCGCGCAGCTCTTCGATGCCGATGCCTGAGCGCGCACTCACGGGCAGCACGCGGTAACCCGCGCGCTCGTAAACCGCGAAGCGGTTGCGCACGATGCCATCGCCTGCAAGATCTGATTTGTTGATGACGATGAGCGCGGGAATGTCATTCGATTCGGCGAGGACCAGAAAGCGATCGAGCATGCGGAGTTTCGGGTCGGGCTGAGCTGCCGCAAATACGATCGCGACCTGATCGATATTGGCTATGATGACTTTCGCCCGCCGGCCCTTGTGTCTCGGGGCCTGGCGGGCGAGCTGCGACGTGCGCTCGTGCACACGTTCGATTGTGTAGCCACCATCCGATTGTGTATCGAGTGTGACGCGATCCCCTGCGACGACTGCGTCACCCGTGCGAGCTTGGAGCTTGAGTCGTCCGCGCAACGCGGACTCGATTACTGTTCCGTTCTCGAGCTCGACTTCATAGACGCCGCCACCCGCCCTGCGAACTGTACCGTCCATTGTCTGGCCGGCATCTATCTTACGTTCAGGCGGCAAAGCTCTCGAGCGCGGTTCCGAGCTCGCCTTCGCGGAGGCGCTTCAGTGCACGGTCGCGCAGCTGACGGACACGCTCGCGCGTGACACCGAGCATGTTGCCGATCTCTTCCAATGTGTGCTCACGGCCACCCTCAAGGCCGAAATACAGTCTGAGCACGCGTGCATCGCGTGGCGAAAGCGTGTCGAGCGCCCGCTCGATCTGCTCCGCCAGCATCCGCTCTTCCACGGCCAGCTCCGGCTCGTACGCCTCTTCGACAATGAAGCGCTCGACCAGCTGGCTGTCATCGCTGTCCCCAATCGGCGCGTCGAGACGAATCTCCGCCGCATTCAATGTCTGTAGCTGCGTCACGATCTCCGGCGTCAGGCGCGCAGCAACAGCGATCTCTTCGTTTGTCGGATCGCGCCGCAGCTCCTGCTTGAGACGCTCCCGCTCACGAAAAATGCGAGCGAGGTCACTGGCACGGTTGAGGGGGACGCGAACCGCGCGGCCCTGGTTCGCGAGCGCGGACAAAATCGCCTGGCGAATCCACCACACCGCATACGAAATGAACTTCACGCCCTGGTCCGGATCAAACTTCCGTGCAGCCGTGACCAGCCCGACGTTGCCCTCCTGGATCAGGTCGATCAGGGACACGCCGCGGTTCTGGTACTTCTTGGCTACGCTGATCACGAACCTGAGGTTCGCGCGCACGAGCGCAGCTACGGCCTCTTCATCACCAGCCTGAGCCAGCTTGCCAAGCTCGATCTCCTGCGCGGCCGTGAGCAGCGTATGCCGGCTCACATCACGCAGATACTGATCGAGTGCAGTCTGCTCTTCGGGCGGAGAATAGAAGTCATCCGACGCGGTTGACGCGCGGCGACGGCGCTTTTTGGTCTCGTCCACTCCTGCCATCAATTTCCCATCGCCTTTCGTGCCCGCCACAATTTGTGAAAAGCCGCCGGAAGTCCACTAAAAACACTGCAAGGACTCTGCCCGGCAACACTGCGATCGTTCCCATGCCAGCCCCTCCCGGGCGAAAGCATCCCCCGGGTCTGAGCCGGCAGACTGTAACCCCTACCCCGCTTCGTTCGTTCCCGGGAGCGTGCGGCCCAGGAAAGCGATCACCTGCAAACTGTCGTTTCCCATTTCTCTAACGGCTCTGCGGGCGTGAAGTTCCCGGAACGGGTCTTGCACTCTATGATGTTGCAACAACGTTACTTAGCCTGCAAATTCTGGAGGGAGATCAGCAATGCCGGTAAGGAACGACAACAAGGTACGCAACGTCGAGGGAAATGATATGGACCTCGACCCAAATGATGACTCTATGCGCGGCGATTCGTCGCGTGGCGATATTAGCTTGCATCCATCGGATGCTGAGCGGGACATGGGCTCGAGCGATGGCCCGGATCGCCAGGACCACAATGGGCCGAGCGATGGGCGCAGCCGCAAGTCCTCGAGCTCCCGGTCTTCCGAAACGGACGGGTCGGAATAGCGCCCAATAAAATGGGCGGATCGCGCCCGGACGCCACTATACGGTGTTGGGGCAGGACCCGAGGGTTCTGCCCCTTCGCTTTAGTCTGCCGGGCCGGCGTCGGCGGCGGTGGAATCGGCTGCGAGCCCCGCCATGAGCGAGTCGAGACTGGCTGGACGGGTACTACCACCTGCGGCGAGCTCTGACCGCAAATGCGCAATTTGTCGCTGCAGCTCGGTTATGTCTGCGCGGGCGGTGTTGTCGGGTTCCTGCCGGCGGAGCTCGGCGACGCAGCGATCGGCAAGCGCCTGGATCTGGCGGAGTCGAGTCTCGGTGGCGTACGCATCGCGCAGCCAGGTGAACGGCGGCGGCGCTTCGAGCAGTCGGTCCGATATCGCTTCCGCGCGGAAAACGCGAATCAATGCGCTGCTGCCTTTCAGGTTTTCCTTCAGAGCGGCATCGAGCTCACCCTCCATGAGGGCGAGTTTCTGGTCGAGCGACAGCTTTTCAGTAGCAGCAGCCATTTCTGCGGCGGGCGGCGGCACGGGCCCGGCGACGTCATCATCGTCACTTGGGCGGCGACAGCCTGCAGAGAGCAGGACGGCCAAACAAATCATCGAGCGATTCAATTGCATAAGTCTCATGGGCACAAAAGATAAAAATCGAAGCGATGACGGGGCAAGGCGCGTGCCCGGGCTTGCCGTAACGTGCTGTCGCCATGTAGGCTTGGCACTTCAATGAACTGGCAAACAGCAGCGATCACGCACGTTGGGCGCAGGCGCCCGGCCAATGAGGACGCGTTCTTCAACGATGTTGAGCGCGGCTTTTTCGTTGTTGCCGATGGCATGGGTGGCCACGCTGCCGGCGAGGTCGCGAGCGAAATGGCGGTCGAGCGTGTGGCCGGAGTTTTCGTCGATTCAGCACCACGCGATCCTCAATCCACAGAGCGCCTCCTCGCCGACGCCGTCCGCACAGCCAACCTCGACATCCTGGCCCGCGCCGAGCGCGAGCCCGAAAAGTCTGGCATGGGCACGACGCTCACATCGCTTGCGATAGTTGGTGACAAGGCGGTCATCGCGCATGTCGGCGACTCGCGCGCGTACCGTTTGCGCGCCGGCGTTTTCGAGCAGATCACGCTCGACCATACGTGGGTCGAAGAGCAGGTGAGTGCAGGACTGCTTCCGCGTGCACAGGCGCGCGTACATCCGTTCGCAAACATCATCACGCGCGCGCTCGGCACCCAGCCGGAGCTGTTGGT
>JBBQYT010000250.1:0-4561 GCA_038208385.1 Longimicrobiales bacterium
AAGCCGCAGCAAGGTGAGGTCGTCGCGGTCGGCCCGGGCAAGATGACGGATGACGGCAAGCGCAGTCCGCCGGAAGTCAAAGAAGGTGATCGCGTGTTGTACGGGAAGTACAGCGGCACGGACGTAAAGGTCGGCGATGAGGATTACCTGATCCTTCGCGAGTCTGACGTCCTGGCGATCATCACCAAGTAAATAATCGCGAGGCGCTGAATGGCCTGCGCGGCGCGCCTCGCGCTGCGCCCGACATTGGCTTCGCATAGCCTCATCCATCAAAAACTAGATTCCCGGAGGAACGCAGCATGGCTGCTAAAGAACTGCAATTCAATACGGAGGCACGCGCTGCACTGAAGCGCGGCGTCGACCAGCTCGCTGAAGCGGTAAAGGTTACGCTTGGACCGAAGGGCCGGAATGTCGTCATCGATCGCAAGTTCGGCTCGCCGACAGTGACCAAGGACGGTGTCACGGTCGCGAAGGAAGTCGAATTGAAGGATCCGATCGAGAACATGGGCGCGCAGATGGTGAAGGAAGTCGCGACCAAGACGAGCGATCTGGCGGGTGACGGCACGACGACGGCAACAGTGCTCGCGCAGGCGATTTTCCGCGAGGGCCTGAAGAACGTCACGGCGGGCACAAACCCGATGGCGATCAAGCGCGGGATCGACGCAGCGGTGACGCGTGTGATCGAGGAGTTGAAGGCGATCTCGACACCGACGAAGGGCAAGAAGGAAATCGCACAGGTCGGCGCCATCTCGGCGAACAATGATCCCGAGATCGGCAACCTGATCGCTGATGCGATGGAGAAGGTCGGCAAGGATGGCGTGATCACGGTCGAGGAAGCACGCGGTCTCGAGACGACGATGGAGACCGTCGAGGGCATGCAGTTCGACCGCGGCTACCTGTCGCCGTATTTCGTGACGGATCCGGAGCGCATGGAAGCCGTGCTTGAGGATGCATTGATCCTGATTCACGACAAGAAGATCAGCTCGATGAAGGACCTCCTGCCGGTGCTCGAGAAGGTTGCACAGGCTGGCCGTCCGCTGTTGATCGTTTCGGAAGATGTCGAGGGTGAGGCGCTCGCGACGCTGGTCGTCAACAAGCTGCGTGGCACACTGAAGGTTTGCGCCGTGAAGGCGCCCGGCTTCGGCGATCGTCGCAAGGCGATGCTGAGCGACATCTCGATTTTGACGGGCGGCAACGTGATCTCGGAAGAGGTCGGGTTCAAGCTCGAGAACGCAACGCTGTCCGATCTCGGCAAGGCAAAGCGCATCGTCGTCGACAAGGACAATACGACGATCATCGATGGCGCCGGCGACCCCGAGAAGATCAAGGGCCGTATCAACGAGATCAAGAGCCAGGTCGAGAAGGCCACGTCGGACTACGATCGTGAGAAGCTCCAGGAGCGTCTTGCCAAGCTGTCCGGTGGTGTCGCCGTGATTCACGTCGGTGCGGCGACCGAGACCGAGATGAAGGAAAAGAAGGCCCGCGTCGAGGATGCACTGCATGCCACGCGCGCAGCGGTCGAAGAGGGCATCGTCCCCGGCGGCGGCGTTGCGCTGCTCCGTGCACAGAAGGCGCTCAATGACTTCAAGGTTGCTGATCCCGACGAGCAGATCGGCGTCGCGATTATCCGTCGCGCTCTCGAGGAGCCGATTCGCCAGATCGCCGGCAATGCCGGTGCCGAGGGTTCGATCGTTCTCGAGCGCGTGCGCGCCAGCGATGTGGTCAACTATGGGTACAACGCAGCGACCGATCAGTACGAGGACCTCGTCGAGGCCGGCGTCATCGACCCGACCAAGGTGACACGCACGGCGCTGCAGAACGCAGCATCGATCTCCGGTTTGCTGCTCACGACCGAGTGCGTTGTTGTCGAGCGTCGCGACGAAGAGAAGAATGCTCCTGCCATGCCGGGCGGTGGCGGCATGGGTGGAATGTACTAAAGTCAGTAGCGGGGATCGGCAAAAAGGGAACGGAACTCAGTCCCTGCGACGTTCCTTTGCAACACGCTGGATGGTAGGTGCTCCCGCGGCCGAAAGGCCGCGGGAGCTTTCCGTTTCCCCTCGCGACTTCCCTTAGTTGGAAAAGTGTGGTAGCCGGGTTCGATATTGGTTATCCTGTGGGTCCCCCTTTCGTCTCGAACTGTTCCAGGGAGCACAGATCATGGAGTCTCGCTTTCGACGGCTGGCCGTTCTTGTCGCCGCCGCGGTTGCCGTTGCGTCCGGCAGCGCTTTTGCCCAGCAGGCGGCGACACCGCCCGCGGAGCCGATGAGGACGCACCCGGAGCTGACGGCGCCGCCGATCCCGAACGGCGGTACGGGCACCGTCGTCACGCCGGCGAATCTCGCCACGCCAAACGTCCATATGCTGGGGCATACGCCGCTCGGCAGTACGTTCACGGTTTCGGATGTGGAGATTGAGCAGGAGGTGTCGCGGCCGTTTGTCTACGTATCGCGCATGAACGGCACGGATGGCAGCGGCGGATTGAGTGTCTTGAGCATCAAGGATCCGTCCAATCCCCAGGTGCTGATCGACTGGAAGCTGGAGCATGCGGAGCTGCATCGCGGCATGGGCGCGATGGACCCCAAGTATTTCAAGATCAAAGGACGCTACTACGTCGCCCAGTCGATGCAGTGGATGCAGGGCGGACCGGATTCCGATCTCGGCGCCGTCATCTTCGATGTGACGGGGCTGCCGGACGTGAAGACATTCAGGGAAGTCGCGCGCATCCGGTATCCGCAGGCGATGGGCGGCTTCCACAACATGTTTGCATACAAGCACTCGGATGGCCGCGCACTGCTTTTCACGACGACCGTCGGCCCGAACGCAAACGTCTATGATCTCGAGAAGGTGATCGCCAACGACCCGAACGCACTGATCGGGCAGGTGCCGGTGCCGCATTCGATTTACGGCCCCGGCTCGTATCACGATTTCTACGTCGGATACGATGTCGCGACACACCAGGACAAGTTCTATGGTGCGGGCACGGGCGGTTACTACGTGTTCGACGTGTCGAAGCCCGAGACGCCTGCGCTTCTCACGAGCGTGACGGCGATGGGTGTGCCGTCGGGTCACACCTTCACGCCGACACCGGACGGCCGCTTCGCTGTCGCCGAGACGGAATACCAGTACGCACCGCTGCGCATCTTCGACCTCAAGCCCGGCGTTGAAGGCGGTGCAATCAACCGCCCCATCGGTGCGTGGACGGCAAACTGGGAAAACGTCGTGCACAACCACGAGGTGCGCTGGCCGTACGTGTTCGTGTCGGGCTATGAGGATGGCTTGCAGATCTTCAACATGCGCGACCCGGCGCATCCGGTAACCGTCGGCTCATATTACACGTTCGATGGCCCGCACAATCACGGCTGGGGCGGCGTCGACCATCCGGACCAGGGCAACAATGTATTCAACGGGGCGTTCGGCGTGGATGTGCGCAACGCCGACGGACTCATCGTCGTCAGCGACATGACAACGGGATTCTGGACGTTCAAGCTGGACGGCTTCAACGGCTGGAACGGGCATCGTTGGGGCATGCCGAACATCTCGAGCGCGCAGGACTGGGACAACGGTCCGGAGGGCGCGCCGAAGGGCAAGCCGGTGACCTGATCCAGGCAAGTGCCGGATCCGGGAAGGTGAGCTGCTCGCATATCGCGAAGCGGCTCATCTTTTTGTGCCTGAATCCGGGGCAAGTCGAATAGCGGCGGAATTGCTGAGGCCCGCCCGCCCACACTATCCTACTAGCCACTTCCACAACGCGGTTTTCGAGCCGATGTCCTCTTTTGGAGCAGTAGCCATGTCTGAAGCTTTGCGAAAACTCGCGGTCGGTGCCGCCATGGTGGCAGGCGTGACCTCGACGGCAGTCATAACGCCGGCATTCGGCTGGGGTCCCGCGATCGCACCGATGCGAGTCGTAAGCGGCGTGGCGCACGCGTGCACAGCGGGGATGAATCCGTACTACACATTCCCGTTGGACCCGTCCCGGTCGAGCGGTGGATCTGGACTCGTGAAAGTCGCCTTCAGCGATTCGCCGTTTGGCGTCGCCATGTCATCGGACGGTCACTACAACTATGCGTTGGACATTACAACGTCCGGACTGCCGAAGCTCGACGCGGGGAACTACGTAGCCTGGGCGACGCCGCCCAACCTCGCGCCCATCGTCCGACTGGGTACGCTCAGCGCAGACGGGCGGCTCGCCGCCGCAGTCGACATGAACAAGTTCATTCTCATTATCAGCGCTGAGACAACGGCGCAGACCGCTCGCTGGAGCAATCCAATCATGCTGCGCGGTATCTCGCGCAGCAGTCTCATGCACTCGTTTATGGGACACGGTCCGTTCGAGGGTCCATGCTGACGATGTCTCAATCGATTCGGTTCGCTGCACCCGCTTTGCTGTTTGCACTGGTCACGGTTGCACCGCTGAATGCGCAAAACATGTCGATGCCTCCGCACGACATGGCGTCCATGAAGATGGACTCGACGCCCGGCGCTGCAGTTCGCTGGCGCATGCCGCCAATGAACATGAGTATGAGCATGATGCCCGGGATGGAGACCGCTGTGCCGAACGTGG
>JBBQYT010000251.1:0-4554 GCA_038208385.1 Longimicrobiales bacterium
ATGAGCTCGTCGCGACTGAGTGCAGCCTTGTAGTCCTCGATCTGCTCCTCGACCCAGTTTAGGTAGAGCTGACGGGGAGGAGATTGCGGCGCAGTCATCACTGAAAGTCTAACGCCGGAGAGGGGTTGACGTCAAAGAGCTCAGGCAGTGGAACGTCATGAATCACCGCCCTCGCGCGCTCCACCATCGGATTGAGAGCCATTCACCCCCGAGCCCGGTTGCCGTACATGAACATCGTAGCCCGCCGCGTCGCAATCGCACTTGTGATCGTTGCCGTCGGCTGCAAGATCGATCGGGATAAAACATCCGCCGCCGTCGACAACCCGCGTTCTGCAACTCCAGTCACACGGGCCGCGCCTGCCGCAACCCGGCATTTGCCACCGGTCTTCGAAAAGGCCGAAGGTCTTGCCGAGGATATTCAGGATGACGTTGCCGGCGGAAAATGGATCGATGCGGCCGCGCGGTCAGACAGCCTCGCTAACATGAGAGGCGCGCTGGAAAGGAATTTCGCACGCGATGGAATCGGCGCATTCGCGACGATGAGCAACACGCTCAAAATTGCGATTGCACAAAGGAACCATTTCGCGGCGCTGCATGCCGCGAACGAGCTGAGCCACACCATCACCGACATGATGTCCGTGTTCAGGACCAGGGTACCAATTGCAGTCGCGTACATGGATGTCATCGCCCGCGACGCAGAGTACGGCGCGCAGCAATCGCATTGGGGTACCGTCGATGCAGCCGCATCCGAGCTGCTTCGGAATTATGCAGCCGTACAGGTTCACGTGAAGCAGAAGAATGCTGCGCTCGATGCGAGCATCACTCGCGAGATCGTCGAGATCGCGAGTGCCGCACACGCCAGACAACAGGCCGAAGTGGTTTCCATCGCGAAGCGGATCCTCGAAGATGTCGACAGAATCGAGGCGACGTACTGAACGTGTCGCCTGCCGCGGTTCGCAGCTTTCTGGCGCGACGGTTCGATCCGAATTCACGGCTCGGCGTCGGTCTCACGATCGGCGCAGTGCTGTTTGCGGCCTTCGTGTGGTTGTTTGCAGGGGTGCTCGAGGAAGTGCTGGATAACGAAGGCCTCGTGCGCTGGGACCAGCAGATCGCTCTAACGATGCACTCGCACGCCACGCCAACCGGATTGCACATTTTCGCGGCCATCACCAGCCTGGGCCTGCAGATCGTACTCGTGCTTGTACCGGTGGTCACAGTGATTCTCTGGCGCATGAGACGGCGCCGGCTGCTGCTGCTCTGGCTCGGCGCCAATGTCGGTGGCAAGGCGCTCGAGTTCGTGCTGAAGCACAGCGTGCAACGAACGCGTCCGGAGTATGGCGCCGCATTCCTGCACGGTGAGTCGTACAGCTTTCCGAGTGGTCATGCGATGGGTGCAATGGTTTGCTACCTGACGCTCGCGTATATCATCGCGTCGCTCAAACCTGCATGGACGACGTTTGCCTACGCCGCTGCTGTACCGATTATCATCGCAATTGGCGCCAGTCGCATCTACCTCGGCGTGCATTATCCCAGCGACGTGCTCGGCGGATACGCAGCCGCGGGTGCCTGGCTCGCCGTATGCCTGACTGCAACACGCATTGCCGAGCGTCCCGTCAAACAGCTCGTTGCGCGCCGGCGATAGCTGTACTGCACTCCGCGCACAACACCGGGCCCTTGAAGTCCGTGTCCTGAACCGTGCTCGAGACGTACATGGCGCAGCTGCGCGTTGGACAGTGCAGGAGACCCAGCACGTGACCGATCTCGTGCACTGCTACCGTCAACACGCGCCTGCGCAGCAGGTCCATGCCCGCCCCATTCGATGTTGCCGATGGCCTTAAACGCTCCAGCGCGACCACCGCACAGCATCCACCCACCGTCGCCTCGCCGAACGCAAACGAAAGTCCTTCCGCAGCTACATCGCCATCCAGAACGCCAAGCGAGATGATGTCGGTGCAGTCACGCTGCGCGATGATCATGTCGAGCAGTGCATTCGCATCGAAACGTTGCGCATCCATCTTCGCTCCATGATTCACACGCATTTGCGGCGCGCGCGTCACATCCACGCCAAACGCACTCTCGAGATCGTGCGCGAGGGTGCGCACGAATGAATCGGGAACGGCCCCGAGCGGAATGATTGTGATGGGTTTGAGAGACTGAATCAACGCGCAGCGCCACCGTTTTTGTCGTTCTTCCAGGCCTGATAACGCTCCCACGCCAGCAGGATCGCGATTCTCAGGTCCTCCATTGAAATCGGTTTCACCAGGTAATTGAACACCGGAATCTGTGCAGCACGCTCCATCATCTCCGGCTCCGAATAACCCGTCAGCAGCACTGCGGGGATCTCTGCATACTCGAAAATTTCGCGCGCTGCATCGAGGCCCGATAAAACCGGCATCCGGACATCGAGAATGGCCAGATCCACGGGCATTGCACGCGCCAGCTCGACTGCCGTGCGGCCATTGCTCGCGAGAGCGACCACGGAGTGGCCCATCGCTTCCAGCTGGGCCTGCAACGCCATCGCGTTCAGGGGCTCATCTTCTGCCAACAGGATCTTGAGGGCCAGCGCCGTCATCGGTGCACGGCTTTCTCACGGGCCACATCGTCGACAACAACGGCTGCAAATCCATCTGCACGGATGCGCTTTGCGACTGCCACCGCATCCTTCGTCGTGGCGAACTGACCAATGCGAACGAGGCGAAGCTCGCCGCCGGCCGAAACTACACGAGCATCATACCCCGCTTTGCGGAGCCGCGCTGCCAGATCAACTGCCCCCGTCTGCAGACGAAATGCGCCGCTCTGCAACGCGTACGCACCAGCACCCTTTGTAGTGACGGGCGCTGAGCGCGGCGGTTGGCGCGGCACGAATGAATCCCGTTCCGCCGTCTGTTGTGGTGCGATTGCAGTCGGTTGAAGATCTGCGATCTCCGCTCGCTTGCGCTTTGGCGCGGGCTCCCGCATCGCTTCACGAGCAGGCGGAGATTTCTCGGGCTTCGCGCTGTCGGCGCGTGCGAGGAACGTCAGCGCTGTTGCGCGCTGCGATGATCCCGGATAATCGCTCGCGAGTCTGTGCAGATAGGTGCGCGCGCGCTGCGTATCGCCGCGGGCGAGGAAATGTTGACCCAGGCGGAGGAGCGCTTCGGGAGTTTGCGGACTCGACGGATGCTCGAGCACGATGCGCAGGTAGTCCCGCTCCGCAGTATCCGGATGCATTGTGAGACGAGCGCGCAGCAATAGTGCGCGTGCGACTTGCGGTCCATCAGCCGGCTTCGGCGTTTTGTGCGCGTTCCACCACTGTGCGAGTGCAGCGCGCGCCTGGCTGTATTTGCCATCGGCTGCAAACGCTTCCGCGCGATCGAGCGCCGGCGGTTGTTGTGCGATGACCGGACGTGCAGCGATGCACAGCATCAAGGCTGTAATGAGGAGTTGCTTCATGACCTCGTTCGAGCGGTTGCGGGTCTGGCTCTGTGCGTACTATGCGGTGCGGTGCGGCCCTCGAGACGAAGCAGCAATTCGTGCATCACCGGTTCATCGCCTAACGATGTCGATTTAAGTAAACGATCCGCGCGCAACAGATCATTCAGTGCGTGCTTGATTTGCAGGTCGGACCATTTGCGCGCCTGGCGTACGACGCGCTGTGCGAGCCAGCGCTGGTGCGGCGGCAGTGCGGACTCGAGTGAACGTTCGCCACCGGCGACGCCGATGCCGAGCCGCAGGAAATGCGTTCCAAGTCCCAGCACGAGTCCTACGCCGGAGTCATGCTCCAGTAGCGCCGGCAGCGCAGCACGCGCTTCGCGGAAGCGCGCATCGCCTACAAGATCGAACCATTCCCAGCGATTCTGTCGCGCAGCCACTGCGCCGACCAGCGATTCGACTTCCTTGACGGTGATGCGCTTCTTTTCGCCCACGTAGTCGCGCAGCTTCTCGAGCTCGCGCACGAGCTGCCCGAGCGCGAGTCCCGCAGATGCGAGAGCGCGCGCAGCCGTCGGCTCCAGCTTTACGCCTTCGCTCTCGGAACGCGCCATTAACCACCCCGGCAAATCATTTTCCGAGAGCTCGGCAAACTCCACCGATGTCGCCTGCTTCTTCAGCTTGTCGTAAAACTTTGCCGTGCTTTTTTCCGGAATCTGCGCGTGCAACACCGTCACAAGCCCCGGTACCGGCCGCTCGAGCAAATCTTCGATCACGGCGCGACCGCGCGCAGTGGCAGCGAGCGCCTGCACTTCGCGCACGATGACCACGCGCCATTCCGCCATCATGGGCGGTGTCTGCAGCACCGATGCGAGCACCTCGGAATCAACATCGCTAGCGCGCAATTGATCGAAATTGAAATCGCGTGTGGCGGGATCCAGATGGACTGCGACGACGGCGGCGGAAGCTTATTCCTTGAGGTAATCCTCAGTGCAATAAAAAAATAAAACGCCGCCGCGCTTTGCGGCGGGCAGCGACTTCAGGAGTGCATCGGGTTTCAGCGACGGCATCCGCGCGTCACTCTCTTGGTCGTGTAGATGCGCCCCAGATCACGCGGCGCGGCAGTGGATACGGCTCGTACCGCGG
>JBBQYT010000252.1:0-4554 GCA_038208385.1 Longimicrobiales bacterium
CGTGAACATCCGTACTGCCATCGACAACATCGCGGATGTGAGCACGAAGTTGACGAGCATGGTGGGCAAGCAGGAGAAGGAGCTGTCAGCCGTGTCTGCGAGCCTGCAATCGACATCGCAGTCACTCGGTGCAGCCGCGGAGGGAGCGCGCCGCGCATTTGCGCAGCTCGACTCCGCGATCGGACACGGCGAGGTGAAGGACATCGTCGGGAGTGTGCGCGGCAGCACGACGCGCATTGACTCATTGTCGCGCGTGATGCTCGACGCAAGCCGTGACCTGAAGAAGACGACGGCCGCCGCAGATAGTGCGTTCCGCGCCGTCGCGCAGGTTGCAACCGCCGTACGCCTGGGCAAAGGCACACTCGGCAAGCTGACGCAGGACAGCACACTGTACTTCCAGCTCGTGCAGACAAACATGCAGATGCAGGAGCTGCTCAAGGACCTGAAGGCGAACCCGAAGAAATACATCAACGTCCATGTTTTCTAGATCGCAATGCTGATCGTCCAGAAATACGGCGGGACGTCGGTCGGTAGTCCCGAGAAAATAAAGCGCGTGGCCCAGCGTGTTGTGAAGGAGCGCAAGCAGGGACACGATATGGTTGTCGTCGTGTCTGCGATGGGTCATACGACGGACGAGCTGATGACGCTCGCGCGGGAAGTTGTCGACGAGCCGCGCAAGAAGCATCCGCGCGAGCTCGACATGCTTTTGACTGCGGGAGAGCGTATTGCGATGGCGCTCGTGGCAATGGCCGTCAGCGAGCTGGGCGTGGAAGCGATCAGCCTCACGGGCTCGCAGGCCGCGATCATCACGGACAACACCCACATGGGCGCGCGCATTGAGGAAGTCAAAACCGATCGCGTACGCGCGGAGCTGGATCTCGGCAAGGTCGTGATCGTCGCCGGCTTTCAGGGTGTCAGCCGCCTGCGCGAAGTGACTACCCTCGGCCGCGGCGGCTCCGACACAACTGCTGTTGCACTCGCATCCGCACTGGGCGCAGAGCGCTGCGACATCTACACCGATGTCGATGGCATTTACACCGCGGACCCGCGCAAAGTAAAAAATGCGCGCAGGGTTCGTATCATTGATTTTGCGGAAATGGTCGAGATGGCAGCTTCCGGCGCGCAGGTGATGCATCCACGCGCCGTCGAGATCGGTGCGCGGTTCAACGTGCCGATTCGCGTGTTGTCTACGTTCCGCGATGATGGAGATGAGGGAACGTTGATCACACGGAGGACGACACCGATGGGCACGTTAGAGGGATTGGCGTTGACGGGATTGGCTTCCGAGCCGGGATATGCGCAGCTTGCGATTCGCGGGCTGCCGCGCGGCATGCAGCCGATCACGAACGTATTGGAGAGGCTCGCTTCCGGTGGCATCAGCGTCGACATGGTGACGCAGAGCGATACGCCGGATGGCAAGCGGCAGATGCAGGTCAGCGTACCCGAAGAGCGGCTGCCGGAAGCGCGCACGTTTTGTGAAGAGATGCGCGAGACGTACGGCGCCGAGTGCGTGGACGTGGAAACGGGACTCGCGCGCGTCGCCATCGTCGGGAGTGGCATGTACAATCGTCCGGGAGTGTATGCGCAGGCATTCACAGCGCTGAGGGATGCGGGTGTAGAGGTGTATGCGTCGTCATCATCGGCAATTTCGATCGCGCTGCTGGTGAACGCGAATGACGAGACACGCGCGTTGCAGTCGTTGCACGATGCATTCGAGTTTGTCGAGGAGGGCGGATGAAGGTCGCAGTACTGGGCGCCACCGGCGCCGTTGGACGCACGATGCTGCGTATTCTCGATGAGCGGAATTTTCCGGTCGAAGATCTCGTGCTGCTTGCGTCCGAGCGTTCGCGCGGACAGAAAGTGCAATGGCGCGGCAGGGAATACACCGTGCAGGCGCCCGAGGTGGGCATCTTCAAGGGCTGTGATGTCGCACTGTTCTCGGCGGGCGCAACGCGCAGCCGCGAGTGGGGACTGCGTGCTGCCGAGGAAGGCGCAATCGTCATTGACAATTCGTCTGCATGGCGGATGCATCCCGACGTGCCGCTCGTCGTTCCGGAAGTAAATGCAACGCGCGCGCACAAGCCGAAGCGTGGCATTATCGCGAATCCGAATTGTGCGACAATCCAGCTTGTGATTGCACTCGAAGCCGTGCGTCGTGCCGGCGGTTTGCGCCGCGTCGTCTGCACGACATTTCAGTCGGTGTCGGGCGCGGGCCAAAAAGGCATTGATGCGCTGGATGCAGAGCTTGCGGGCGGCAAGTCCGCGGACTCGCCGTTCAATGCACAAATCGCAGGCAACGTGATCCCGTCCATTGGTCCGCGCAATGCGGACGGATGGAATGAGGAAGAAGACAAGATCCGGAGCGAGACCCGGAAGATTCTCGAGCTGCCGGAGCTTGCCGTAACCGCCACGTGCGTGCGTGTGCCTGTGGCCGTTGGACATTCCGTTGTTGCAATGGTGCAGATGGAGCGTCCGCTTTCGCCGGCGCAGGTGCGTGAAGCTTTTATGTCGATGCCGGGACTTCAGCTCGCACCCGATGGCACAGACCCACTGCCACTCGACATTGCCGGCACAGACGCCGTAAGAGTGGGCCGTGTGCGCTCCGATCCGGACTTTCCCGAGGTATTGCACTTGTGGGTTGTCGCGGATAACCTGCGAAAGGGTGCGGCAACCAACGCGGTGCAGATCGCGGAACAGCTACTTCGTGACTGATCAGCAGTACGACCCGCGACGCGGGCAACAACCTGGGTCGCAACGTGCGCGCATAGAAACCAGCGCAGGGGGAGTGATCTACCGCCGCGTCGGTCACGACACTGTGTTTTTGCTCATCCGCGATCCGTACGAAAACTGGGGTTTGCCGAAAGGCCACGTCGAGGCGGGTGAGACGCCCGAACAAGCAGGGATCAGGGAAGCGGCGGAGGAGACGGGCCTGCAGGTATCGATTCTCGCCGAATTGCCCACCATCGATTGGTACTTTCGCGATCACGGCCAGCTCGTCCACAAGTTCTGCCATTTCTATCTGATGGAATCGCGCGTCGGGGATCCCAATCCGCAAATGGATGAAGGCATCTCGCAATGCGTGTGGCTGCCGTTCGATGATGCACTTCGCACGCTCACGTACTCGAATGCACGCGAAGTTCTGCGCATCGCCGCACAGTGTCTGTCCAGCTCGGGCGATGCAGTGACCTCGCCTGGTACGTGAATACTCTCACCTGACGAGCCGTGTTCGAAGCAGATAGCAAAGACCTGACGATCATTGGCGGCGGGCCCACGGGTCTGTTCGCTGCATTTTACGCCGGCATGCGCGGCATCAGCGCGCGCATCGTCGACTCGCTCCCGGATCTCGGCGGACAGCTCGCTGCACTCTATCCGGAAAAGTACATCTACGATGTCGGTGGCTTCGATCAGATTCTTGCGCGCGATCTCGCGAAAAACTGCATCAAGCAGGGACTGCAGTTCGGTGCCGATGTACGACTCGAGGAACAGGTTCAGAAACTCGAGAAGACAGGCGATGGCTTTCTGCTTTCGACAGACGTCGGTGTCTATCCGAGTAAAGCTGTGCTCATCGCAGGCGGCAAAGGCGCGTTCTCACCACGCTCGCTCGAGTGTCCCGGTTATGACAGACTGCTCGGCAAAGGCGTCGCATACCACGTGAAGGACCCCGCGCACTACGATGGCAAGCGCGTCCTGATCGTTGGTGGTGGCGACTCCGCAGTCGACTGGGTGCTGAACCTGCGCGAGCGCACGCAGCGGCTGATCCTGATTCACAGGCGCGAAGGCTTTCGTGCGCACGCGCACTCGATGGCGCAGCTGAATAGCGGCGTTGCATCCGGACAGATCGAGCTGCTCACGCATCGCGAAGTGCGCGACATTCACGGTGAAGAGTGCGTGCAGGCAGTGACGATCTTCGACAATCGCAGCAACGAAGAAGCGATGTTCGAAGTCGATGCAGTCATCGCCCTCATCGGATTCAAGCCGGACCTCGGTCCGATTGCCACGTGGGGCCTTGAGCTCCAGAAGCACTCGATCAAGGTGGGCCCGCACATGAACACGAACATTCCAGGAATTTTCGCCGCGGGAGACATCGCAACGTACGACGGAAAGCTCGAGCTGATTGCGACCGGTTTCGGTGAAGCCTGCATTGCAGTCAACCAGGCGGTTCACCACATCGATCCCAAGGCGCGCGTGAACCCGGGTCATTCGACAAACCTCAAGGTCTTCAAGGACCGCGATACGACGGCGTCGTTCTCCGCGGAGTCCTGAGCCGAAACCGGATGTGCGCCGTGCGCTTCGTGATTCTGGGTGGTGGGTGCTATGGGAGCTTTTACGCGAAACAGCTCCTTCTTGCACGTGATGCCGCAGCGATCCGGCTCGACGAAATCATCGTCGTCGATCATGACCTGGAATGTCAGGCCCGGCGCGACGTGCCCGCGGATCCGGTTCTCACGTTCGATACGCGCGATTGGGACGACTTTTTCGACGGCTACATGGCCTCGCTCGATCCATCGAGCGACGACCAGATCGTCCCGCCGCCCTTTACGCCCCACCTCGCCC
>JBBQYT010000253.1:0-4553 GCA_038208385.1 Longimicrobiales bacterium
GCTGCAATGATATTCGCATCGCGCACACCGACATCGTCCATCAAGACCAGTGCAGTCCGGCCCGGATGCAGAAACGCGGGATGATGGTCGTCATCGATTTTTTCCGCGCGCACATCCATTGCGCTGCCGTATGCGCGCACAATCACATCCCGATCGCCGCTCGACAACCCGTGCTTCGTCGCGGTGTCTGCAAGACGACGCGCCATATCCGCTGAGCGATCGTTGCCGCTCATTACTCGGTTGCCGGCGGCTGCCACGGAATGTCCGCGACACCCGACCGGTGATTCTCCAGTCGCGCCCACGCGAACAGCAAATCCGAAAGCCGATTCAGATAGACGATGATCTCCGCCGCGACTTCTTCGGTTTCCTTCAGCGCAATGACCGCGCGCTCCGCACGCCGGCATACCGTGCGCGCAACGTGCAGCGCCGATGCGCCCGGTGTACCCCCGGGCAGGATGAATACGCGCAGCTCCGGCAGCACTTCATCTGCTTCATCGATCCATTGCTCGAATTGCGTTGCACGCGTCGCGGGCAGCTCGGGCAACGCGGGCGGACGTCCGCGCGTCGTCGGCGGCGTGGCCAGGTGGGCGCCGATCGTGAAGAGATCGGGCTGGATGCTGGACAGGCGTACACGAATGTCACCCTCTTTTACCTGGCCAAACGCCCATCCGAGCAACGCATTCAGCTCATCGACTTCACCATATGCACTCACACGCGGATGTGATTTCAACACGCGGCCTCCCCCGAACAGCCCGGTATCGCCCGTGTCACCCGTGCGGGTGTAGATCGAGTGCCGTGTCACGCGTTCATCTCTCCATTTGCTGTCACAGCGCTCTCGAGCAGCTCGAGTGTGCCGGCATCAGCGTCGAGACGCGCGCGCACACCGAACGGCAATGTCCAGTTCTGGTCGATGTGTCCAAACGGAAGACCGGATACGGCGGGAATGCCGAACGGCTCGACAAACCCGCGCAACAAATCATCGACTTTGCTTTGATCCGACGGCGGAGTCACTTCACTTATTTTGCCGAAGGCGATTCCTGCCGCACCATCGAACACACCCGCAAGCGCGAGCTGTGTCAGCATCCGGTCTATGCGGTACAACGGCTCGCCGACATCTTCGATGAAGATGATTTTGCCCTCACCATTTGGTGCGACGGGAGTGCCGCACGATGCAGCGAGCAGTGCGAGATTGCCACCGAGCAGCTCGCCCTGCGTGACGCCTTCATGCAGCGTCACCGGTGGCGTCCCTGATTCAGGCATCGGCAACACACCCGGAGCGTCGATTCGCATCAACACGCGCACAAAACAGTCTTCCGTAAACGATGGAAATGCCGCGCCCGAATGCGGTCCGTGAAAGGACACGATATCGAGCTGCGCCAGCGCGAGGTGCAGCGTCGTATTATCGCTGAAGCCAATGAACGGCTTGGGCCGCACTCACAGCCTGCCGAAATCGAGCTTCGATAAGAGTCGCATGGCGCCGTAGCCGCCCCGGATCGCCCAGATGGCATCGATCGAGTCATCGTCGATGGCGATCTGCAGGTCGGCAGCACGCGCGGCGTCGGGTCCGGCCAGATAGCCAGTCTTCCTCCGCGCGCTCGGGGCCAGAACGGCCTCGAAACCGAAATGCGCGCAACGCTCCAGTGACGCGTCGATCTTCTCCGGTGATGCCGGACCCGCCGGGGCGACGCGCATGACACGATGACCGGGGCGCAAGTGTGGTCGGCGAATCATAGTCGCAGACTAACCGATTCCTGCCCCTCGCGTCAAAGCTTTTACAGATGGCGCGAGACTCGCATCGGTATACGCGCATGCTAGTAGCCACGTCGCCGGGGCACTATTATCCCGTGACGTCCCGAACCGGAGCCGCACATGCCAACGGATGAGCAAAGACTGACCACGGAGGCCAATCGCCTCTACTGGGACACGGACAGCTCGGTAGCTGATATTGCCGAAGCGCTGTCCGTATCGCGCCGCGCACTTTATGGCGTGATCACGCCGCAGGAGCTCGAAGAGAGATGCTCGAGCTGTGGGGGGACACTCACATTCACGAACAGGCTTCGCCGCGCTTCCGGACTGGCCGAGTGCGCTGGCTGTGGCCGCCAACAAACGATTGCCACTATGCGTGACGAAACCGCTGACAAGGGCTCGCGTATGCGCAGTGCAGCGCGTGCAGATTCTTCAGAATCACGGCCGCGCAGCCGCACTGCTGCCTCACCAGGACCCAGAGCCGCGCGCCGGCCGCTGCTTTCTGCCGAAGCGATCGAACGCAACAGATCCGTGCTGCTCGGCGGCGCCGCTCTCGCTGGTCTCGCAATCGGCGCTATCGCGACGATGCTTCTGACCGGCAGAGACTAGGCGCACATTTTCGGCATGCCGATTCACTTCGGCGCAGTACTCCCCGATATCAGGACTCCGCCTCCAGGCCCGCACTCCCGCGAGCTTGCAAGGCGCCTCGCCGTCGTCGAATCAAGAAACATCACTTCCCAACAACCCGAGCCCCCGATCTTCTGGGATGCGGCGCACGGCGCAAACGTGCGCGATGTCGATGGCAATACATACATCGATCTCACCGCCGGCTTTTCGGTCGCCGCTACAGGACACTCCAATCTTGCAGTCGTGCGCGCTGCAGCCGCACAGATGCGCAAGCTGTCTCATGCGCTAGGCGATGTGAACCCTGCCGCGATCAAAGTGCACCTGCTCGAGCATCTCACACGCATTGCCCCGGGTCCACTCGATGTCGCGATCCTGGCCGGCGCCGGCGCGGAAGCAGTCGAAGCAGCACTCAAGACTGCTCTGCTGTACACAGGTCGCCCCGGAATACTCGCGTTCGAGCACGCCTACCACGGCCTCACGTACGGCGCACTCGCCACCACATGGCGCAACGAGTTCCGCGCGCCGTTCGAGAAGCAGCTTTTTTCAGGAGTGCGCTTCGCGCCGTACCCGCGCGAGGGCACGCAATTGCACGACGCAATGCGCAGTGTGCAGCGCGCGATCGACGAAGCAAAGACCAGCAGTACACCCATCGGCTGCATCATCATCGAGCCGGTGCAGGGGCGTGGCGGCATAGTCGTCCCGCCCGCAGGTTTTCTGCCAGCACTGCGTGCGCTGTGTGATGAACACAACCTCGTTCTGATATTCGATGAGATTTACTGCGGAATGGGACGCACCGGCCACTGGTTCGCGTGCGAGCACAGCAACACAGTCCCGGACATCCTTGTCGTCGGTAAAGCGCTGACTGGAATGCTGCCTCTAAGCGCAGCAATCGGCACGCGCGAAGTCATGAACGCATGGCCCTCATCCACCGGCGAAGCAATACACACGAGCACGTTCCTCGGCAATCCAATCGCATGCGCTGCCGCACTCGCACAAATCGAACAGATCGAGCGCCATAGACTGGTAGAGCGCGCCGCCAAACAGGGCGCCTGGCTGCGCAAGCACCTCGAAGAATGGCGCCGCTTCAAGTGCGTAATCGATGTGCGCGGCCAAGGCCTGATGCAGGGCGTAGAATTGCGCGCAACCACGCCGACAGACGAGCCGCTGGCGCTGACAATTGCACGAGCTGCACTACAGGAAGGAATTTTGATGCTCGCGGAAGGCTCGCATGCCGAAGTGCTGGCATTCACGCCACCTTTGAACATCACGCGCGCGCAGCTACAATACGCACTCAATGTGATCGTAAGCCGGCTTGCAAAGGTTGGTTAAAACGTTTCACACAGAGATCACAGGGAAGCAAAAAGAGAACACAGGAAGTAATCTAATTTTTCTTCCTGTGTTCTCTCTCTTAACCCTGTGAACTCTGTGTGAAACGTTGTTACTTAGGCAGAAATTTCCTCGCCGCCGTCGACGTTGATGACGTTTCCTGTCATCCAGTACGTATCAGGTCCCGACAAAGCCACGAGCGTACGCGCAACATCTTCCGGCGTAGTCAGACGGCCGGTAGGATTCCGTCGCGCAGCGCCGTCCAGCAGTACATCGCTTCCAGGAATTTTTCGCAGCGCGGGCGTGTCCGTCACGCCGGCACGAATCGCATTCGCTGTGATGCCCTTTGGTGCGAGCTCGTACGCGAGCTGACGGCAGTGTGACTCCAGCGCGCTCTTTGCAGCGCTCACCGCACCATACGACGGAATCGCACGCGTCGAGCCCGATGAAGTCATTGCGAAAATGCGGCCGCCTTCGCGCATGAGTCCGCGCTTCAGCAACGACTGCGTCCAATCCACCAGTGAATGCGCCATCACACGCAGCGTCATGTCCATCTGCGCTTCATTGAGGGCATCATCGCCTACAAACGGACGGAGCGTTCCAAACGCCAGGGAATGCATCAGCACGGTGACCGTGTCACCATCCGCAAGCAGGCCCGCCATCTCAGAGAGCGCCGCTTCACGCTTCTCGGCATCCGCAGCATTGATGTTGAAGAACTTTGCGCGCACGCCCGTCTTCTCAATCCCGGCAACGACCTCCTCGACGTGCGCCATCGTGCTGCGCCGGTCCAGGTGTACGCCAAAAATCGAGAAGCCCGCACCTGCCAGTGCAAGCGAAGCCGCTTCTCCGAAACC
>JBBQYT010000254.1:0-4549 GCA_038208385.1 Longimicrobiales bacterium
ATGCTGTCCAGGAACTCCTTATTGGTCTTCGTGCGCCGCATCCGATCCAAAAGAAACTCCAAGGCCTCCGCGGGCGGCATGTCGGCGAGGAAGTTACGGAGCAGGTAGACGCGGTTGAGCTCGGTCTCGTCGAGCAGCAGGTCTTCCTTACGTGTGCCCGAACGATTGATGTCGATCGCGGGGAAGATTCGCTTGTCGGCAATGTGACGGTCGAGCACAACTTCCATGTTGCCGGTGCCCTTGAACTCTTCGAAGATCACTTCGTCCATGCGCGAGCCGGTTTCGATCAGTGATGTCGCGATGATTGTAAGCGACCCGCCGCCGTCGATGTTGCGCGCTGCACCGAAGAATCGCTTCGGCTTGTGGAGCGCGTTTGCGTCGACACCGCCGGACAGAATCTTTCCGGAGTGCGGCACAGTGACGTTGTAGGCGCGCGCGAGACGGGTGATCGAGTCCAGCAGGATCACTACGTCGCGCCCGTGCTCGACCAGGCGCTTGGCCTTCTCGATCACCATTTCCGCCACCTGCGTATGGCGATCCGCAGGCTCGTCGAATGTCGATGAAATCACCTCGGCCTGGACGTGCTCTTCCATGTCGGTGACTTCTTCGGGGCGTTCGTCGATGAGGAGGACAATCAGGTGGACTTCGGGGTGATTTTCGATGATCGCGTTAGCGATTTTCTGCATGATGATCGTCTTACCGGCCTTTGGCGGAGAGACAATCAGGCCTCGCTGTCCCTTACCGATCGGACAAACCAGGTCCATGAGTCGCATCGAAATTTCGCCTGACGAATTCTCCAGCTTCACGCGCTCGTCAGGGTAGCGCGGGCGCAGGTTGTCGAATGCAATGCGGTGCTTCGCACGGTCGGGATCATCGCCGTTCACCTGCTCGACCTTCAGAAGGGCGAGGTATCGTTCACCCTCTTTGGGCGGACGAACCTGGCCCATGACGGTGTCGCCCGTGCGAAGATCGAAACGCTTGATCTGGGATGGACTGACATAGATGTCGTCGGGACCGTACAGATAGTTCCAGTCCTGCGAGCGCAGGAACCCGTACCCTTCTGGCAAAATCTCGAGCACGCCCTCGCCCCGCAGGACAACGTCACTGTCGAGTAGATTCTGCTCTATTCGGAAGATCAGATCCTGCTTACGGAGACCGGAATAGTTGGTGATGTTCAACTCTTCCGCCATCTCATGAAGCTCGGCGATCGATTTACTCTTTAGCTCAGCGATGTCCACGAATCACTCCGTAATCGTACATGGGTTGGCTTGGTTGGATTGCAGGTCCTGCTCGCCCCCGGGGAGGAGGGACAATCTTGCTGCCGCCTCAGCGCATTGCTTCTGCGCACGCGACGGCGAGCAGTGCGCGCCGTCGTATTGGTCAAAATTCTTTGCAATTGGGAATAGTCGAAGCTGGCCGGGATATACCGCGAGGCGCTCGCGCCTCCGGATGCGGAGTTCATTTCGCGGATATTCCGAATTGTACCACGCCCATCCGCGATGGTCAAGAGAAATACCGTTCCGCGACTTCCCGGTTCGCCCCACCCCGCCAGCATTGAAGCCGCGCAGACAACGCGCGGGTGCAAACGGCAGTTTCGATATTTTTGCCTCAATCGCCTGGCGAAGATTTTTACAATTTTTTGTGCGCGAAGTCTCCTGGCCCAAATCCCGGACTGTACTGGATTCGTAACATCTAACCGCGATTTCGGCGGGTCCGGCGTGCTCATGGAAGTAAAAAACTTGACAAAGGGAGCACGGACCAAAAATATACAATAAATCAAAACATGCGTACCGCTCTGGAGAAATGGAATGGGAAGGCACAACAGAGATGCCCGCGGCTCGGATCAGCGCGGATTCGACTATCAGATCAGCTTCCAGCCGGACTGGCTGTCGCAGGTGAAGGTGACGCGCAATCTGGAGAGCGGACGGCAGTCGACGAAGACGTTGTTCAAGAACCCCGAGAAAGTGCAGGAGCAGAATCCGGGGACGAAGGTTCGGACGCGGATCGTTTCGGTGGAGCAGAAGCTGGATTTCGAGATCATCGTCCACGACCCGCGCCGGGTCGTGAAGCGCGTCATTATTGAGACGATCATCCCCGACATGCCGGGAGATGAGGGGGCTGTGATTTTTGGTTTTGACGATGATCTTCCTGCCGGCACTGCGGCCGATCCCGCTTCCTGATCCTGCCGTGAGCTGCTAGAACCAGTACCGCGTCGGACTCTTTTTCGATTCGACTATGAGGGAATCGAGCTGTGACTGTGCGCCGTGCACTGCTTTGATCAGCGCGGAGTCCTTCTGCATCCTGCCGTAAACGCCATTCGGATTGTCCATCATTTTCTGCAATGTATTCAGCTGGAGCTGAAGCTCGGCGATGTGCCGGATCAGCTTTTGGCGCGCGGGCTCCGCGTCGCGTGATGCCTTTGCGGCGCGCTCCTGCGCCTGCGTGACGGCATCCGTGATCGCCGACGCGTTTGCCTGGATGCGTGCGATGGCCGAGCTGCGCTCCTGGTCATCCATCATCTTCGTGAGCGGGCCGTTCTGCATATCGTTTTGCAGCTTCGCCAGCTCGTTGCTGGCGAGGCTGGCTTCGCGCCGGAGACGTGACATCTGGGCCGTGCGTGTCCCAAGACGGGCGCGCAGCCCTTTCGACTCGATCAGCAGTGAATCGAGCGAGGCCTTGGTCTGCGTTGCATCGGCGATGAGGGCCGCGGTCCTTGGCGGCTGGATGATTGACCGCAGTGTATCGCCTTCCCTGATCATCGGTGCGTCAGCCGAGCCGGCATCGATACCGACGACGGGCTCCGCCATCAGGCGCGGTGCAGCCAGCTGGATCTTCGAGTCCCGGCGAATCGTCGGCTTGGCCGAGGTTTTGATTTCAAGCAACGCGGAGACACGCGGTGCCAGCGTGTCGCGCGAGGGCGGCAGCAGCTCTACGGCGATGACGTGACCCATGGGCTGGCCGGCCACCCAGACCACGGAGCCTGTGCGGAGTCGAGGTGCTTCCTTGAAAATCGCAACGATGTTGAAGTTGTTTTGCAGTGCGTGGCGAATTGTGTCGAGGAAGAAGATCAGGCCGCACAGGGTGATGATGCCGATGATCAAACCAAGGCCGGCAAGCTCGCGGCGCGACTGGCGGGAGCCCTGTGACATGCTAACTTACCCGCCCCTGACGGACGTACTGTGCACGGGCGTCGTTGGTCGCATCATTCAGCTGCTTTTTCCCGTAGAATGTATTGATCATCATGCTTCGCCTTGGACACATAGAATACAGTAATTGTTTCCCCGTGCACGCGCTCCTGGTCGACCGCGGCGCCCCGCCCGGCATCGAGCTCATCACCGACATCCCGTCCCGCCTGAATGCCGAGCTCGCTGCCCGGCGAATCGACGTTGCTCCCTGCTCGAGCATCGAATACGCGCGTCATGCAGACCGCTATCGATTGATCCCCGACGTCGTCATCGGCAGCCGCGGTGCCGTTCAGAGTATCATCTTCGAGTCCCGTGCGCCTCTCGAAAACCTGGGCGACTGCGATGTGGCCATACCGACGGCGTCCGCCACGTCTGTAGTACTGCTGCGCGCAATCCTCGAACAGCACGTGGGAGTGACGCCACGTTACCGCTGGTTCGACCAGGCGTCCAGCGATCCCTTCGACTCGAAAGCCGACGCCGCGCTCTGGATCGGCGATGTGGCACTGCGCCGCGACATCAATGCAGCACCGTTCCGCTACGATCTGGGCGCACTGTGGAACGAATGGACCGGACTGCCGTTCGCATTTGCGGTGTGGCAGACATCTGCAGGCCCTGAAAAAGATGCCGAGCTCGCCGCACTGCACGCCCTGCTACTCGAATCCCGTCGCTACTTCGACGACAACGCGCCCGCGCTCGCAGAACGGCATGCCACGCGCTACTCGCTTCCAGCCGCCCGTCTGCTCGACTACTGGCGATCGCTCGAATACACGCTCGACGATGACATGAAGACTGGAATGGCGGAATTCTTCCGTCGTGCGCAGCTGCTCGGTGAAGGGTTTTCACCCATCGAGCCGCGCTGGGTCGTGCAACCCGCCCGCTGACGAACGGAATGCGTTGCGAGAGGGGTGCAATCCCCGGGCCGCCCCCCGGAAGAACAGGTGGACAGGCACGCGCAGATCGGGCTATGTTAGGCCGATGAGTGAAGGCTGGAGCGCACCGCTGCAGTGGGTTGGACGCTCGGCGGTCGATACGACCGCCGGTTTTGGGCGCTTCGGCAGATTTTTCATGAGCGTGGTTCGTGCAACGCGCGATGTGACCAGCTGGGGTCCAATGCTCGTTGTACAGATGGCCCGGCTCGGCGTCGCATCCCTTCCGATCGCAATCTTCATTGCAGCGTTCACAGGCATCGTGATGGCGCTGCAGGCATCGTACACGTTCACGGGAGCGATACCGCTCTACTTCGTGGGCGTCCTGGTGCAGAAGACGATCATTCTCGAGCTCGGTCCCGTCCTCACCGGCCTGGCCCTCGCCGGCCGCGTGGGTGCGAACATCGCGGCCGAGCTCGGCACCATGAAGGTCACCGA
>JBBQYT010000255.1:0-4547 GCA_038208385.1 Longimicrobiales bacterium
TTATTATCTACAGGCGCCTAATTGCATATCACCCCGCAAGCAGATGCTCTTTTGCGCATTTGCGCGCGGCTGGCAGGCGACTCGCAACACAACCGTCTTGTATGCAAAAACGCCCGGTCGCTTAAAAGCGCCGGGCGTTCATGTAGCGATGAATAAACTAATCCCTAATCCCTAATTGTCATCTGTCACCTAATCCCTAATCGCTAATCGCTAATCCCTGAGATCAGTACGCGTGCAGCTCTTCGATCGCCTTCAGCACATTCTCGGCCTGCGGCAAAATCTCATCCTCGAGGTCGGGCGAATATGCAACCCACGTGTCGAGCGAGGCTACGCGCCGCACCGGACCATCCAGCCACTCGAACGTTTCGTCCGCAATGCGCGCAGCGATTTCGCTACCGATACCCCAGGACAGAGAGTCCTCGTGCGCGATGATCACCTTGTTCGTCTTCTTTACCGAGGCGACGATCGTGTCCATGTCCAGCGGCTGCAGTGTGCGCAGGTCGATCACTTCGACACTGATGCCCTTCGCTTCCGCCTGACGGGCAGCATCCATCGAACGCTTGACCAGCGCGCCGCACGCGATCACGCTGATGTCGGTACCCTCGCGTACGACCTTCGCCTTGCCGAACGGGATCATGAACTCTGGGCCCGGATAGCGGCCCTTGTTGTAGACCTGTCGATACAGGTGCTTGTGCTCGAGGAAAATCACGGGGTCATCGCAACGAATTGCAGTGCGCAGCAGTCCGTTTGCATCGAGCGCATTCGACGGCAGCACGACGCGCAGGCCGGGCGTGTGCGTGAACAACGTCTCGCCGGTCTGTGAGTGATAGATCGCGCCGCCCTTGAGGTATCCGCCATATGCCACGCGAATGACGAGCGGGCTCTTCCAGTTGCCGCCCGAGCGATAGCGCATCGTCGCGAGCTCGTCGCGAATCTGCATCATTGCGGGCCAGATGTAATCGAAGAACTGGATTTCGACGACTGGCTTGAGTCCGCGCGTCGCCATGCCGACGGCACGTCCGACGATGTTGGCTTCGGCGAGCGGCGAGTTGAATGCACGCGCTGCACCGAACTTCCGCTGCAGGCCGTACGTGACCTTGAACACGCCGCCCTTACCCTTCACGGCTTCCAGCGATTCCTCGCGGCTGCAATCGGCCACATCTTCACCGAAAATCACGATGCGCGGATCGCGCTGCATCTCATCCCGCATGCACGCATTCAGCAAATCCACCATCGTGGTTTCTTCGCCCTCGAACTTGGGGCTGTCCTCGGTGTCGAACTCCTTGCTCGTTGGATCGACATCGGGCGAGAACAGGAACTTCGTCGCTGTGCTCTTTGGCGGCTGCGGCTGTTGGCTTGCCTGATCGGAGGCTTCCTTGACTGCCTTGTCCACTTCCTTCTCAACCGCGAGAAGCTGCTCTTCCGTCGCGACGCCGCGTTCGATGAGATAGCGGCGGAATGCGAACAACGGATCGCGCTGTGCATCGACCTCGCGCTCGGACTCGGGGCGATACGCGCGCTCGTCGTCCGACATCGAATGCGAGTACGGACGCACCACGTGCGCGTGCAACAGTGCGGGTCCCTTGCGTTCGCGTGCATACGCGACAGCACGCGCCGACGCTTCATAGCTTGCGATCACATCCGTGCCGTCGAATTCCTCGATGTACAGATTCGGAAAGCCCGACAGCAGTGCACTGATCTTGCCGCCAGGCGTGTTCACTTCGACGGGAACCGAAATCGCATAGCCATTGTCCTCGACGAGAAACACCACGGGCATTTTCAGATTGCACGCGCTGCTCATCGATTCCCAGAACTCACCCTCGGACGTCTGGCCCTCACCGGTGGTGCAGAGCACGACTTCATCGTCTTCGAACTTCTCGATTGCCGCGCGCATTTCGGGAACCATCGATGCGCGCCAGCCAACTTCCGCAGCGCCCACGGACTGCAAAAACTGAGTGCCTGTCGGCGATGATGTGCTAATGATGTGAAGCGGACGGTGTCCCCAGTGCGACGGCATCTGCCGCCCGCCGCTCGAGGGATCGATCTCCGCGCCCACTGCCTGCAGGAAATGCTCATACGGCGTCATCCCGAGCGCGAGCGTGAGCGCGCGGTCGCGATAGTACAGATAGAACCAGTCCGACGCGGGACGCAGATGAGCCGCAATCGCGACCTGTACCGCCTCATGACCCGCTCCCGAGATCTGGAAGAAGATCTTGTTCTGACGCTTCAGCAGAATTTCCTGATCGTCAGTCCTGCGCGCCGTCACCATAGTGCGATACATGCCGACAAGGGTTTCCGTATCGAGCCCTGCGTGCTGCAGCTCCTCGTCGCGCCCCTGGACGGACTTCGCTCTCGTTGCCATGGACCCCAAATTCATAGGAGATAGTCGTTTACAGCCTGCGGCCTGCTTCAAGTATCCTTCCAAAACCCTCTAATTATACCCGAAAGGTCCCCCCATTGGCTACCCTCGCCCGAAAGCTTTACGGCGAGCGGCCTGCGTCCCGCCGCTGAATGACGGCCGGGCGATCCTGCCCCATCCCGCCGGGGGCGCGCTGGGACTTTTCAGTGCGATCCGACTTGTCATCTGTGCAGGCGATAGCAGTGGTGTGATAACGGGCAACACGGATGCGAGTCTGAGCGGCATCGTGCTGTCTTCAGGACCTGAGCGGAAAAGCTACCGCGACATCGCAGATTGCTCTCCCGCAGGCGATCACGACGGCTGTTTACAACTCGAGCCTGTATTCATCGCGAGGCCAGAATTTCATCGGTAGCGAGTTTTGGTGCGGATGTGGTCTTCGCGGATGGAACTACCTATCAGCTTGCCAATGTCAGTGGGGATGTCGCGGTCGTTCGGAGTTACGCCTTCCGAGCCGCGATGTACAAATACCTGCTCCCCAACGCGAATGCCTCTTTCTTCATCGACCCGAACGCCTCCACATCAACAAACCCCGCCGCCTCAAACATTGCTACTACATCACGCGCAACGTAAATCCGATACCAGGCAGTTCTCGTGTCCTCGATCTCACCGTGCAAAAACGTGTATTCAACCTTGAGCCGCGCGGCGCTCGCATCGTATTCGCGCGCGGCCAGCATGTACCAGTCTTCGATCTTGTACCACGCTCGCAGCTGGATCGTCGGCAGAATACTTTCGGCGGCGAGGTTGGTTTCGAGGAGGAAGGTGGCACCGGGTGCAAGCGCGTCATGCACACTGCGGAGGAATGCCGCGTTGCCATCGTCATCAAAATACGCAAAGCTGTTGCCGAAACAGAATGCGAAATCGAAGCGGTCATTGATGCCGAGGTTTCGCATGTCGCCTTCGATCCAATCGACATCGACTTCAGCAGCGCGTGCTCTGTCCCGAGCGTACTCGAGTGAATCCCTTGAGATGTCCGCGCCTGTCACTGCGTGGCCGCGGCGTGCGACTTCGATGGCCAGCCTGCCATCGCCGCAAGGCACATCCAGAATTTTCTGAGGGGCTTCGTTTGCGAAACTCAGGATGAAATCTGCTTCGGCGCGGTTCTGGTCGGGTGATGCGACGCGTCGCCAAAGCTCTACCGAGGGACCCTCGAAGAATGTGCGTGTCCAGTCTGTTTCCGAGCTCATTCGCGCGTTGGTGTATGGCTGGTCGTGAGGCGGTTAGTCAATCATAGGCGGGTCTATATTGCAGTCACAGGATTCCCGACGCAATCTTTACCGGTTCACACGTGCGAGAAAGGCATACGATGCTCTACCAGCTCGTAGAAGAAGTTTGTTCGCAGATTGACGGGCTCGACATTGGGACCAATCCGCCGCTCCTGCGGGATGAGATCGACCGGGCGCGGCCGGAATTCAGGGAGCAGGTGGCGAAGAGCTTTTTCGATTCGAACACGGAGGCTGTCGCTACGACGCTAGCGACCGCAGCGGCGCTTGGAATTCTGACGGCCATCAAGCAGACGCCTGCACTGGCTCGCGAGCTGTTGCAAGTCGTGAAGGATGCGGACGAGCCGCCCGCGTTCCGGTGTGCAGTCGCGAGCGTGCTCTGCTACCTCGTGCAGCCACGGGATCTGATTTCCGACGATGCGCCGGGCGGGTATGGCTATGTGGATGATGCGATCGTCGTGCGCGCGGGCTACGTAGAATACCTGCAAATGCTGCCGAACCCGAAGGCGAAGCGCGAAGACGAAGATGAGCTGGTTAACCTGCTCGTGAGTGTTGTACCGGTCGAGGCAGAGCCGACGCTGCGCGCGATGATCGGCACACTCAGGCTCGTCGTAAACATGATGGTTGGACTGGAAGAGGAAGCAGCCGAGTACATGCTCCACGAAATGATCAAAAATCCCCTGGCCATGACGACGCCTCAAGGGCCAATCGACTCAAGGCTCACCGTTTCCTGATTGAACGCTCCCGCGACGGTACTCATCATCGATGACGAGCCGCAGATCCGGCGCGCCGTCACGAATGCCCTGAAGGATGAAGTCGGTCGCGTTGTCGAGGCCACAACGGGCCGCGCGGGAATCGATGTCGCTGCTGCGGAGCATCCTGATGTCATTCTGCTGGATCTTGGCTTG
>JBBQYT010000256.1:0-4546 GCA_038208385.1 Longimicrobiales bacterium
CGTGATCGACGAATCGGATCTCGTCGCATCCGGAATTCGCTCGTTTGGGGCTGCGGCGGTTATGGCGGGAGTCTGCGTCACAGGCGTAACGACCGTCGTCGAATCAACTTTTGTAACTTTGCTCGATTCTGTGGTTTGACACCCGGCGCCGAGAAAGCAGGCGGTGAGGGCAATGGAGACTGAGCGGGTGAAGGGATATTTACTTGTCAGCTCGCCGCTGCGGTCGCGCTCATCAACTCCCGCAATGAATTGCCGAGGAACACTTGCTCTGCGCGGTGCAGATCGCTCTCGTAAAGCGTTCTTTCGTTGCATTGTCCTTCGCTCAGCATTTCGTTTCGCAAACGGCCGTCGAGCAAGCCTGCCGATCGTGGTGGCGTGAACAGCTGGCCGTCGATTTGTACGAACAGGTTTGTGCGGGTCCCTTCCGTCAGCTCTCCGCGCTCGTTCGTGAACAATACTTCATCGCAACCGCACTGCTTTGACATGCGCACGAGCTCGTTGTCGTACAATTCGCGCCACGTTGTTTTGTGACGCAGCAGTGCGTCGTTGCTCGACACGCGCGCCGGCGATATCGCGTAGCGCCAAATTTCGTTTGCTGAGCCTGCAAACGGCGTAGTTGTTGTATTGATTTCACCCGCCTCGTTCAGAATGATGCGAATGCGTGTTCGGCTACCACCCTCATTCGCCGCGTCGCCGCGTCGCCCTATCGCCGCGTCTACGAGTGATTGTGCTGCTGCTTCACGATCGAACGGCATGCCGAATGTTTCTGCAGAGCTCTGCATGCGATTGAGGTGTGCCTCCCCGCGCACAAGTCCTCGCTCGGGCGAATACAACAGGGTCTCGATCAGCTCGATTGGAGGGCGCGCGCTTTCATAGTGACGCGCCTTCAAAAGACACTCGGCGTATTCATCGGCTGCACACGATTCGTGGACAATACCGCTACCGACTCCGAGCTCACCCGCTCCGTCCGTGATCGTCACTGTTCTTATCGCAACATTGAAGCGCGCGGATCCATCCGGCATGAAGGCGCCGATCGCGCCGCAGTAGACGCCGCGCGGGCTCGTTTCCAGCTCGCGAATAATTTCCAGCGCGCGCAGTTTGGGGGCGCCGGTTACGGAGCCGCATGGGAAAAGTGCACGAATGACATCGCCTGAAACAACGTCGGGTGCAATCAGTCCTGTGATTGTCGAGACCATCTGATGTAGCGTCGGGTACGTTTCGACCGTGAACAATTGGTCGACGGCGACAGAACCGAATTTTGCAATGCGACCCACATCGTTCCTCAGCAGGTCTACGATCATCAAATTCTCTGCGCGATTCTTTTCGCTGGTGGCGAGGGTTTCGATCTGGACGAGGTCTGCTTGCGCATCAGTTCCGCGTGGAGCTGTGCCCTTCATTGGACGCGTCGTCAGGGTTCCGGCGCGCGACAAGTCGAAAAACAGTTCGGGCGAGGCACTGAGAATTTGGCGTGTCCCATCATCGATGAATGCGCAGTGCGCGTCGCCGGCGTTTTGTCGTAGCGCGAGATACAGTGCGAACGGTTCACCAACAGATTTGAAGCGCGACCGGAAGCTGAGGTTGACCTGGTACACATCGCCTGCGGCGATGTAGTTCTGAATCTTTTCGAACCTCGCTCCGTGCTCGTGCGCGTTCCACTCGTGCTCGAGCGGGCCCGCATACGCGCGCGGAAGCTGCAGTAATTCGTTCGAGGCGACTGCATCCAACGGATGTTGCCCGGCATGATCGAAGACGCCGAACCAGAGCAACGGCAGTGTGCGGTTTGGCGGAAGAAGCGGAAGTAGTTTCGGCTCGAGTGCGTACGCAAGCTCGTAGCACATGTAGCCGGCTACGAACAATCCGTCGCGGCGTGCGGTTTCGATTCGCGCGAGCGCATCGGGCACTTCCGATGAGTCGTGTGCCTCAATGACGGCGATCGGATCGGAGAAGGACCAGGTGGTGTGGCGTCCAGTATCGTCGAGTGCGACGCATGGACTTGGCGGCAAGCGCAATGAATTACTCTCGTGTAGGGCCGCGTTCGGAATGCGTTCGCCAGGGGTTCTGCAAAGGTAACATCATTTTTGGATTCGGGACGGCGCATGTCTACTCCCGGTGTGTCATTGCGCAACGGGACGGTCCCTACGAGCATACCCATTGGATCGATGGACCTCTGGCACCGGCTTTCCTGATGACTCGTTCACGCGAATCGCTCGATCAGACGATTCGCCCCGGCGACAATGTTACTGTCTCCGAGGCGGTACGCGTGTTGGAGGGCAGCAGCACGAAGGGCAGGCTGGGCAGGATCTGGCCGTTCCTCGGGCCTGCATTCGTGGCGTGCGTGGCGTACATCGATCCCGGCAATTTTGCGACGAACATCCAGGGCGGCGCCGAGTTTGGCTACATGCTGTTGTGGGTGATCGTCGCGAGCAATCTGACGGCCATGCTGGTGCAGAGTCTCTCGGCCAAGCTCGGTATTGCGAGCGGACGCAACCTGGCCGAGATGTGCAGAGACGAGTTTGCGCGTCCGGTTGTATGGGGGATGTGGGTGGTCAGCGAGCTCGTGGCGATTGCAACGGATCTTGCTGAGTTCCTTGGTGCTGCACTCGGCTTTTATCTCCTTTTCCACATTCCGCTCCTCGCCGCAGCTATTCTGACCGGCATTGTCACGCTGATCATCCTCGCGCTCGAACGTCGCGGATTCCGTCCGATCGAGGCTGTGATCACGGCGCTGGTTGGCGTGATTGCGGTGTGCTACCTGATCGAGACGGTTCTCGACCGGCCGAACTGGCTGCACGTCGCGCAGGGCGCTTTCATTCCGCGCTTTCAAGGTACAGAGAGCGTGATGCTTGCGACCGGGATCCTCGGCGCGACGGTGATGCCGCACGTGGTATTTCTGCACTCTGCACTCATGCAGCATCGCATTGTGCCGCAAAACGAAGCGCAGGCGCTGCGCCTGTTTCGATTTGAAGTCGTGGACGTTGTTATTGCAATGGGACTCGCGGGACTCGTGAACGCCGCAATGCTGATCATGGCTGCGTCGACGTTCTACACGAAGGGTCTCACGAGCATTGCGACAATCGAAGAGGCGCACCGCACGCTGGCGCCATTGCTCGGCAATGCATCAAGCATGGTGTTCGCGGTTTCGCTGCTGGCATCGGGGCTTTCGTCATCGACAGTCGGTACGATGGCGGGTCAGGTCATCATGCAGGGCTT
The DNA here is from genome assembly GCA_038208385.1 of Longimicrobiales bacterium. Lineage (GTDB taxonomy): Bacteria > Gemmatimonadota > Gemmatimonadetes > Longimicrobiales > RSA9 > JBBQYT01. Next base: position 3,211 of record JBBQYT010000256.1, read on the forward strand.
TCTGCACTTTCAAGTGCCGATCTGGGTGCGCCGGCTGGTGACGATGGCGCCTGCGATAGCGATCATCGCGTGGGGCCTCGACCCGACGCGCACGCTGGTCTGGAGTCAGGTGGTGCTGAGCTTTGGTCTCCCGTTCGCGCTCGTGCCACTCGTGATTTTTACAGCAAAGCGACGGCTGATGGGCGGTCTCGTAAATCGCAAGGTTACGACGGTGATTGCATGGGCTGCAATCGCGATTATCATCGCGCTCAATCTGTTCCTGCTGTACCGGCTCACGCTGGGGAGCTAACCGCATGTTCACGCACCTGGTCGTTCCGCTCGATGGATCGCAGCTCGCCGAATCCGTGCTGCCTGCTGCGACCGCTTTCGCCAAGCGGCTGAACGCACGCGTCACACTGCTGCACGTGATCGAGCGCTCAGCACCCGTAAGAGTTCACGGCGAGCGGCATCTCACACAGGCAGCAGATGCGGAAACATATCTGGCTGAGATTGTCGCGCGGTTGACGGGCGTCGGTATCGAATCAAGTGCGGAAGTCGTGCAGGTGATTACCGATGTCGCAAACACGATTGCAGCGCGCGCGAATCATCACGGTGCAGATCTCGTCGTGCTGTGCACGCATGGCGGGCGCGGTGTGCGCGGCTTTCTGTATGGCCGCGTCGCACAACAGGTGCTCGCTCACCTCGCCGTGCCGGTGCTGTTGCTGCCGCCGGCAAAACCCGATGAATCGCCGGACGATTTCGAGATCCATCGCGTACTGCTGCCGCTCGAGGGCACACACCAGGCCGATGAGACAATCGCCGCCGCGTGCACAATCGCGCGCGCGTTCAGCTCGGAAGTGCTGCTCATGACAGTAGTGCCGACGGTGAATACGATGTCGGGTAGCCGCGGTGCAGCACTGAGACTCATGCCGCACACGGCGGCCGCAGTTCTCGATGACGAAGTCGGTCGCGTACGCGACTACCTGGCGGGTGTACGCGCGCAGCTTGCAGAAGAAGGTGTGCGATCGGAATCGATCATCGAGCGAGGCGAGCCGTTCAAGATCCTGGCAGATACATCGGCGCGCCGTGATGTCGATGCCATCGTGATGGCGACGCACGGACGCGCAGGCGTGTCAGTGGTTTGGGCCGGCAGTATTGCGGCGCGTATTCTCGAGCGCACGCCGTTGCCGATTCTGCTGATTCGAATTGCGGAAAGAACGGAGAGGGTGTGATGGCGTGATTGTGATCGTGATCCGCGATCCGTGATCCGTAACGAACACCATAATGTAAAAAGCGCCGCCCCTGAAACAGGTGCGGCGCTTTGCCTTTACGGATCACGGATCACGGATCACGTTCT
>JBBQYT010000257.1:0-4543 GCA_038208385.1 Longimicrobiales bacterium
GAAATGCTCGGATCCGACTTTACGTTGTAGTCTTTTTTGAGCTGATTGATGCTCGCTGTGATCAGCGCTTCGACGAGGAACGGATTGTGGACCGGCGATCCAGGCTTTGATGCATCCATAAAGCCGGAATTGAACTTCGCGCCTTCCGCCGTCGAATACCTGCCATCGTTTGCATTGAGCTCGGTTGCGGGCACGAGTGCAATGAGTCGCAGCAGCTCCGCATTGAGTGTCAGGAGTCGCGCTGTCGTTGTCGTGAATGCACTGCGTGCGGCGTTTTCGGAGCCATGGCAGCCGCTTGCAGTGCACGCCTTGAACGAGCGGGCTGAAATCTGGCAGTCGGCCGTCGTCGGAACGCCCTGTGCGTCGAGGCATGGAATCGCCTCGAAGAGGTGTCCGGTTGCCTGGAAGGCAAACTTGCCGGTCGCCTTGTCCGTAACGGTCAGGCGCGACACGTGGCAGGTTGCACACAGGCCTGGATTAGCTGCCGAACCGTGTGTCGATGGCACTGCATTGTCATTGCCAATGGCGAGGTCGGGGGGCCACCAGCCGGCGGTGCCGAGAAGCAGCGGACCTTCCGGCGAGTGCGGCCCGCGCGTCGACGCGAGCGGATCAGGCGTACCGCGATTGTGATGGCACTTCACGCACAGATTCTGTTCCGCATTCGCGACATTGATCGGATAGCGCAGCTGCTTCGCGTTCGTCGCGTTATGCGGGTCGTGACACACTGCACACGTGATTCCGAGATGGTTCGCAGGCGCGTCATTCTTCTCGACGTAGTTCGCCTTCACGCCCCACGCGGCAAGTGCGCCCTGCGCGGAATGACAGGACAGGCACGCAGTGTACGTGACAGGATCCTTCTTGACGTTCGCGAGAACTACGGGCTCTACTACGCCGTGCTTCGACTTCTGCCATTCGCTGACGAACGGATTGTGAACACCGCTGTGGCACTCGCCGCACCCGTTCGTAGCGAGCGTGTCGGCCTTGATGCTCGCGAGCGGGCGTGTCGGTCCGTTGTCCGGGTTCGTCATGTGATCGAGCCCCGGACCGTGGCAGCTCTCGCATTGCACGTCCTGGTAGCGCGCGTCGTGTGTGGACGTGTATCCGACATTCGGATTCGTGACGAGATTGCCTTTGTCGCTCACCGAATGGCATGGCTCGCACGACGGCCCTTGCGAGCCACTCGCGACAAGCGTCGCCCACGCGTTCGCGTGCTTCGTTTCCTTCCACTCGGAATGCTGCCCGATGTGGCAGTTACCGCACGCAGTCATGTTTTTCGGAATGTCGGTTTTGCCAACGAAGTTGGCAGCGGCTACGGATGGCGTCGCGAAGATCGGACGGTCGACAAATACCTGCTTGTCGACGCACGATGACGCGACGACAGCGAGCAGCGCCGGCAACGCGTAGCACAGGCGAAGGTATCTCGTTGTCATAACACTGAAGCTACGGAGCGCACCTGCGTTCCTGTATCGCCCAAATGGGCGATACAGGACGTACTACGTTTGGGTGAGGGAGTATTACGTCACGACGACGCGCGAAATCCGTGTCACCCGGAATCCGCTGTTGATGTCAGAGTCCGGCAGGCAGACTGCAGCCGGCCGGTTTCGGTGAGCGCGGCAGGCATTCCGCTTCGGGCAGCGGCATGTATGGAAATACCTTGTGGTCGGGCGCCGCTCTTGGCAATGACGCGAGCCGGCCGTAGCGCCGCATATCGATCCAGCGATGGCCTCCTTCCCAGAGGAGCGAGTAGCGGCGGTTATAGAGCAGTTCATCGAGTACTGTGCCCGGTCCGTTGTACGGATCGGAGATGGGCGCCAGCCCACCCGAGCTCACGCGAATGAAGTTGATGTCCTTGATTGCCGCGGAAGTATTTCCGAGGCTCAGGTTCGCTTCTGCGCGCAGCAGGATAAGCTCTTCATTGCGAATGATGGGAATCGATGAGCTCGTTGCGCTGTAGATCTTGAACGCCGAGTTGACGGCGATGCCGTTGCTCTGGCGCGCCGGGATTTTTGCGATTTTGTTCTGAAAGCGCAGGTCGAGTGTTCCGTCCGCTCGCTTCTGAGCATCGGCCTCGGTCGCGGGATGACCGAAGAGAATGCGCGGGAGGGGATCGAAAAGCGGGTTGGTCGCATCGCCTGAATTGTTCGTAAAGACGAAATACGTGCCGAGTGTGAGCGGCGCATTGAGGCTGATGAATGTCTCGTTGAGGTCGGTCAGTGCAGTCGCGTAGTTCTTGGCATACACATCGACGCGGACTCGCAGCGCGCGATTGAACATGAGGAATGTGAGCGGCGTGTCGAATCCTGCAAATCCGTCCGTGATGAGCATTGGGAAGCGGGTGCCGGCTTTGCCGAGGTGCACCTTCGCTTCATCGAGCAGCTTGAGGATTTGTGTGTAGACGGCAGCCTTGTTGACGATGGGTGCGGGATCGGCGGTGACATCACGGTCCACATCGATTGCCGCGCCTGACTCATCCACCATATCGATGATGACCAGGAAGTCGAGCGCCATCAGTGTCTTTGCAAAACCGCGCAGCGCTTCCTTTTCTGCATCCGTAAATCCGGCGGTTGTGTCGAGCGCGTGCAGCACCGCGTTTGCCTGTTTGATGTTGCGGTAGCTGCTTTGCCAGATGGTGCTGGCGATGTTGGGTTCGAGAATCTGCAGACGTCCCTGGTTTGTCTGCGGATTGCTCGGATCGAGGCTGTAGCCTTCGCGTCCAAGCTCGCCGAGCACGGACACGAATGCGGCTTGTGGCAATGCATTCTGTGCACGGCTGCCGACGAGCAGTCCGAGTGTTGCGGTCTTGATTGCAGCGGGACCGCCACTCGAGAGGCCGCCCAGGCTGCTGGCGTTGTAGTCCGGCACTGCCAGATCGGGCTTGCAACCAACAACCGCGATCAGTGCGGCCAGAGCGGCGATGCGTCGTGTGTTTTTCATTTGTGCACCTCCTCTCAAGGGTTAGAAGCCGAGGTCAATGTTCATCCAGAACGTGCGCGACGGCGGATATCCCCAGATATCCCAGGGACGCGCCGATGCCAGTGATCCCGGCACCTGGCTGGTCTCGGGATCGAGTCCCTGGTATGTCGACCACGCCAGCAGGTTGCGGCCGCTGATGCCGACGCGAATCGTGCGCGCGCCACTGAACACTTTCTGGAACATTGCCGGTGGCAGGTCGATCGACAGTGTGACATCGCGCAGCTTGAGGTACGTCGTCTCCTGCAGGTATACGTCGGTGTGCTTGATCCAGTCGTTCAGCCGCTTCGCGCCAAGTTTCTGGCCATTCACCATCTCGTCATAGTCGACGCTGTTGGCAGGGAAGTCGTACAGCCACTGCGTGTAGTTGGCGAGGCGTCCGCCCTTCTGGTAGTCGAGAAGGAAATAGAAACGCGCACGCTTGTAGTTGAGATCGTTCGACAGAGACATCTTGAAGTCCGGCGATGCATCTCCAACCTGCGTGATGACGCGTTCGCCGGTTGGCAGTGAATCATATCCGACGAGCTGCGTGCACGACTTGCCCTCTTCGATCTGGATGGCGCCGAGACTCACACCGCCTGAGCGGAACGTCGGCACCGGGAGCGACATCACTTTGCAGCGGCTTGCGAAGTATGTCCAGCGCGTCGACATCTGCGTGGTCTTCGATTGTATCGGCAGAACCGTCACGCCGGCTTCGATCCCGCGCGTGCGAATCACGCCGCCATTGAATATCTGCGTCTGGAATCCGCTCGTCGGCACGAGTGTGCGCTTCAGCAGCAGGTCGGTGATGCGCTTGTCGTACGCCGTAAGCTCTACCGTCGCGCGACTGCCGAACATCACTGCGTCGAGCCCGCCCTCGATCTCGCGCTGGCGCTCCGGCTTGATGTCCGATGCGCCCGTGACGATCTGCACGCGCGACGCCGGCAACCCTGCGATGTTGAGCGATTGCAGCTCCGTGAATTTCTGTCCGTAGAGTGGCTGGTTGCCGGATTGTCCGAACGCAGTGCGCAGCTTCAGCTCGTCGAGCTTCATTTTCCCATTCACGGGCAAACGATAGGATGCTGCCGCTTTCGGATAATAGAACATCTGGTTCGGATCGCCGTTGTTGCTGCTCGCGTCCGCGCGCAAGCCTCCAGTGAGCAGCAGCTTCTCACCCAGCAGGAGCACTTCCTCCTGCGCAAACATGCCATAGTCCTTCACCTTTTGATGGTTGGCCTCGACAATGAGCGATGTCGCGCTGCTGACGATGTCCAGGCCGCCGATCAGGTTTGCCGCCAGCATGCGGTCCGTAGCGAGATCGCGTGTCTCGTATTGCAGCCCGAGCGACGTCGTGGCGGCGAGGCCGTGCGAGCTGGTGAATTTGTAGACGGCGTTGCCGTTCAGGTTGAGACTCAGATTGTTGCTGTACGATGCTGCCGACGTGCCGAGGAAACCATCCAGCGGCTCGAACTGAAGCTCCGGTGGTGAAAAGATCGAGTTCTTCTGGTTGAAGAAATCGCTGCCGCCGTTCGCGAGGATACGCAGGTTGTGGTGCGGCGTGCTGATCGCTTCGTATGTCATCTTGCCTGTGCCA
>JBBQYT010000258.1:0-4536 GCA_038208385.1 Longimicrobiales bacterium
CAGTGTATGCTGCGCGCGGTGAAGGCTGCTGGTGGAACGGCCGGCGCGCGCTCGTCTCTGCGTGCGATTCATTCGACAGCGCACTGATCCTCACGAGCGAAGTGCTCGATCCGAACGCTCCACGAACTGTCGACTGGAATCGCCTGCGCGGACACGTGCGACACGCACGCACGTGGGGCGATTGTTACGGCTACGCACTCGTTGCAACCGGCCGTGCGGAAGCAATGCTCGATCCCATCGTCAACTTGTGGGACACGACCGCAGTGCGCCCTGTCATCGAAGAAGCCGGTGGCGTATTTACGGACTGGAACGGCGCGCCCAGCCACAGAAACGGCAGCGCCGTCGCAACCAATGCGGCGCTCGCGCGCGACGTGCGCGAGCTGCTCGGAGATTCGACACCATGAGAGTAACGACCATCGAACAGCTCGAGCAGCTGAACTTCACAAAAGCCAACGGCATGGTGCCCGTCGTCGCGCAGCATGCGCGTACCGGCGAAATCCTGACACTGGCTTTCGCGACCCGCGAAGCATTGGTACGCACCATCGAAACCGGCGAAGTCTGGTTTTTTTCGCGGACACGCGACGAGCTGTGGCACAAGGGCGCAACGAGTGGGAACATCCTGAAGGTTGTGTCGCTGCACACGGACTGTGATACGGACAGCATCATCGTATTCGTCGAGCCGACCGGACCGTCCTGTCACACAGGCGATTACAGCTGTTTCGGCGCGCCGCCCACACTCGCTGCGCTGATGCACGTGCTCGCTGAGCGGATGCGCGATCGTCCTGCGGGCAGCTACACGAGCAAGCTGCTCGACGACCGCAATCTGCGGCTGAAGAAAATTGGTGAGGAAGCGGTCGAGCTGGCGGTGGCATGCGCGGACGAGGACAAGGAGCGGGCAGCGGAGGAAGCCGCGGACGTCATGTATCACGCAATTGTCGCATGCACTGCGATCGGCGTGAACGTCGATGAGATTTTGAAGTCGCTGGAGAAGCGGTTGCCGAAAAGCAGCGATTAGCGATTAGCGATTAGCGATTAGTTAAAGACTGCTATTCGGGCTTTTGTGGTTTGTGGCGCGCGAAGATGAGGCGGAACAGCAACAGAAGAACGATCGAGCCCAGAATCGCAATCAGCAGTGAACGCAGGTCGAAGCCCTGCACCTTGCCGAAGTGAAAGACGCGTGTTCCGAGAAACCCGCCGATCACCGAACCGATGACACCAATCAGAATCGTCACCAGACATCCGCCGGGATCCTTCCCCGGCATGATGAACTTCGCCAATCCGCCGGCTAGCAGACCGAATAATACCCAACTGAGAAAACCCATTATGAACTAGGGATTAGGGATTAGGGATTAGCTTGTTTGTCGCCGCTTCAACTTGCCACTGTATACGGCTCTTTCGGTTACGCGAGCGGCCGGAGCGGCCAACGATTACTAATCTCTAATCTCTAATCTCTAATCCCTGCAGTTTAAATCTTGAATCCGGAAACCAGCTCCTTCAAGCGGGCGGCGGACTGCAACAGCTCGACGCTGGCAGCGCTCATCTGCTGAGTTGCGGCGGACTGTTCTTCTGCTGCTGCGCTGACCTGCTCTGCGCTCGCGGCATGGGACTCTGCCGTTGCACCAACGCTGCGCACGGCGACTTCCACCTGCACGATCGCCTTGTTGTTGCCGAGGGCTGCAATGCCAACCTTGGAGGCTGCTTCGCGCACCTGGTTCACTGCAGCGATGATGTCCTCGAACGCGCCTTCCGCGCCCTTCGAAACTTCCTCGACGTCCGCGACCATTCCGCTGCCGGTGCTGATCGTCTTCACGACGTCTTCCAGCTCCTTGCGAATCATGCGCACAGATGCTGCCACTTCGTCCGCGGCCTTGGCACTGCCGTCCGCCAGCTTGCGCACTTCTTCGGCGACGACGGCGAAACCGCGCCCGTGCTCACCTGCACGCGCAGCTTCGATTGCTGCGTTCAGTGCGAGCAGGTTTGTCTGCCGTGCAATGCCCTGAATCGTCTCGACGAACGATGTAATGCCTTCGGAAGACCGCATGAGCTCGCCAACTTCGCGGCTGGACTCTTCGACGACGGTGCGCACTTCCAGCAGCATGCTGAGTGCACGGCGGATGTCGCGACGCTTCGTCTCGGCCAGCAATTGAATGCGATTGCTCAAGTCACGCACGCTCGCAGCACTCTCGGACACTTCTGTGCCGCGTGCACGAATCTCGTCGAGCGCAGTGTCGACCGTGCGCAAACCCGTCGCCTGATGTTCCGCGCCTGATGTGATGTCCACCATCGCGGTAGCGACTTCACCGCTCGACGCGGCAACCTGCTCCGAGATGCTCGACAGATCGGATGCCGACGAGCTGATCTGCTCTGCCGTCGAAACGGTTTCGCCTACGATCGTGCGGAGACGATCTGCCATGTCCGTAAAAGCGCCTGCAAGCACCTTCAGCTCGGGCGGCATGCGGCCATTCACGCGCGCGGCATTCAAATCGCCTTCACCGAATTCTCTCGCTGCAATAACAAGGCGCTGCAGCGGACGATTGATCGCAGCGACAGTCCAGTAGACGAGACCAATGCCGATCAGCGCTGTAATGGCGAGGACGATGAGGAGGTAGCCTTGACGGGTGGTCGCTTCCGCTTCGACGGCGTGCGCTTCTGCAGCAGCAGCATCCGCCTGTCCCGCGTTCAGCGAGCGCAGCAGCGCCTTCATCTCGGCAACCTGCTGCTGCAACGAATCCACGCGTGCGACGGCTTCAGTCACCTTGTGCGCGTCGTAGTCGTCCATCGCAGCCTGATACTGGGTCTGCAACGCAGTGTGCTGCGCGGAAATCTTCCGGACCTGCTTCAGCTCGGGCTCGGCAACGCCCGGCAGCTTCCGGAACCGCACCTCGAGCGCCGTGATTGCGGGGGCCAGGTCCTGGAACGCCTGGAGGTGCGACTTGTCGCCGGTCACCAAATAATGATCGGCTTCACCAAACTGGTCGCGCACGTTCGCCTCGAGCTGCGACCCGACATCGAGTCGCTGCTGTAGCGCGTCTACCCGCCTGCCAACTTTATCGGCAAATTGGCCCATTGTGGTCCAACCCAGGAACCAGATGACAATGGTGCCCAGGATGACCACGCCGAACGTCGCGATCAGGCGCCCCTGAATGCGCTGGAAGTACGCTGGAATTCCGTTCATCGGAACCGCTCTGGGGTATGGGGGAGAGCGCTTGGAGAATAGCCGTTCGGAGAACAACCGTCAACCGAAATAGACACAACGTCTTGCCGCACAAGCGCCCGCGGTGAAGAATGACAGCAAAGTGCTCCTTCCAGGGAAGACCGAGCAGCATGGACGAAAACCTCGCCCCAACGCCCGTCGCTTTAAACGCACAGCGAGAGCGCACCATCAACTCGCTTTGCGAATACTTCGCCAATGACGCCATCGAGCTGGCCGAATTCGAGCAGCGGCTCGATCGCGCCCATCGCGCAACGTCCATGGCCGACCTGCAGCTACTCACTTCGGACATGCCCGCGCTGACCGACCCGGTCGCTCAGACGGTGCCCGCGCGGCGAACCGTAACGAGTGTCATCTCCCAGCGAGCCAACCAACTGCTCGTCGCCGTCATGGGCGGCGTCGTGCGGCGCGGACGCTGGACGCCCGCCAAACACACCGTCGTGCTGGCCTTCTGGGGCGGCGCCGATCTCGACTTCCGCGAGGCGGACCTGCCGCCAGGCGTAACCGAAATTACGGTGATCGCGGTGATGGGCGGTGCCGAGATCAAGGTACCGCCGGGCCTCAATGTCGAGACTGGTGGCATCGCAATCATGGGCGGTTTCGAGCATCTCGGGTCGAGCGAGGCGCCATCGCCGGACCGGCCGACGTTGCGGATCAATGGTCTGGCGGTGATGGGTGGGGTCGACATCAAGGTTCGGCTGCCGGGGGAATCGAGCAAGGATGCGCGCGTTCGTCAGAAGGAAGAGGCGCGTCGCCTGCGCGATGATTGGCGGGACCGGAGATGACATGCGGGATGGCGGGGTGAGCGGTTGAGCGGCGAATCACAGAACGAAACGCAGAAGGAAGAGGACGCTCTGGGGAAGGCATACGACGCGCGGCTGATGCGTCGCCTGCTGCAGTATCTGCGTCCGTACCGGCTGCGCGTATTCGGTACGATCAGTGTGCTGTTGCTGGGCGCTGTTGTCGAGCTGGCAGGACCGTGGCTCACGAAGATTGCAATCGACCGCGCAATCCCAAAACACGATACACACCTGCTCGCGCTGCTCGCCGTCGCGTTCTTTGGTTCGATCTTCGTCGGCTTTGTGCTCGAGTATGCTCAGCAGGTGCTGACGACGTGGCTCGGGCAGCGCGTGATGTACGACATGCGCAAGCAGATTTTCGCGCACCTGCAGCGCCTCGAGCTTCCGTTCTTCGATCGCAATCCCGTCGGCCGTCTGATGACGCGAGTGACAAGCGACATCGAAGTGCTGAACGACCTCTTCAGCTCGGGCGTTGTCACGGTCTTTGGCGATTTGTTCACGCTTGTGCTCATCACGATTGCGATG
>JBBQYT010000259.1:0-4524 GCA_038208385.1 Longimicrobiales bacterium
AGTGCAATTGCCGCCGACACAAGAACAGTTGAAGAGCAGTCCGGCAGCTGCAGTACGGGCGGTGTACAACGCGCGCGCCGAGCAGATTTCGGTGCAACTGCCGCGCGTGGAGGCGGAAATCGTCATCGACGGAAGACTGGATGAGCCGGCCTGGCAGCAGGCTGCACTGCTCACAGGATTCTGGCAGAACAAGCCAGTCGAGGCACGCCCCGCGAAGGATTCGACGCAGGTACTGGTTTGGTACTCGCAGAACGCGATCTACTTTGGCATTCGTGCGTTTGCTCCATCCGGCAATACCCGCGCAACGCTCGCCGACCGCGACAAAATCGATTCCGACGACTACGTACAAATCATCCTCGATACGTTCAACGACCATCGCCAGGCGATGGTATTCGGCGTGAACCCTCTGGGTGTGCAGGGTGACGGTGTACGGGTGGAGGGCGGTGGCGGCACTTCGGCTGCAGCTGTGGGATCCGCGGGCGCAAACAACTTCAACTCGGTCGACCTCACGCCGGACTTTGTTTACCAGTCGAAGGGGCATCTGACTGCGGACGGATTCGAAGTCGAAGTGCGCATTCCGTTCAAGAGTTTACGCTATCAATCGACAAGCGTGCAGGACTGGGGCATCAACATCTACCGAAAGACGCAGTACTCGGGATTCGAGGACACGTGGACGAAGACGCTTCGCATTGCGTCGTTCCTCGGGCAGTCCGGCACAATCAGAGGTTTGCACGATCTGAAGCGCGGGCTCGTGCTGGACCTGAACCCTGTCGCGACGACGCGCGTGGACGGTATACCCGCCGTATCGTCGACGACTGTGCCAACAACAACCTGGAAATATTCCGCCGACCCGCAGATTGGCGGCAATGTGCGCTGGGGCGTCACGTCGAATTTGACGTTCAACGGCACAATCAATCCGGACTTTTCACAGGTTGAAGCGGATGTCGGGCAGGTGGCCTCCGACGTTCGCTTCGCTGTCTCGTTTCCCGAGAAGCGACCGTTCTTCGTAGAAGGCTCGGAGCTTTTCTCCACACCGAACTCGCTCGTCTATACGCGCACGGTCGTGAATCCGCTCACTGCTGTGAAGCTCACCGGCAAGGTGTCCGGCACGAACATCGGCGTATTAACCGCCCTCGACGCCAAAAATCTATCCTTTGACGGTCGCAGCAATCCGCTGTTCGGTGTTGTGCGCATCCGGCGCGACATTGGACGCAGCTCGACGGGCGGCATCACGCTGACGAACCGCAGTGAAGGTGATTCGTACAATCGCATCGCCAACGCGGATTTCCGCTTTGTGTTCCGCAGGCTGTACTACGCGCAGTTCCAGTACGCGCAAAGCTTCACGCAATCGCCGAGTGGTTCGCTGCATGGGCCGCTCTTCGAGGCCGTCTACGATCGTACGGGAAAGAACTACGGGTTTCATTACAGTGTGCTCGGCATCGCGCCCGGATTCCGCGCCGCGACTGGTTTCGTTTCACGTACGGGGTTCATTCGCCCGGGAATCGCGAATCGTTTTACGTATTACGGCAAGCGCGGCGCGCTCATCGAGGCGTGGACCACCACGCCTTCCTGGAATGCAACATGGGACTACAACCGCGCGTCGACGCAGTACGGACCGATCGAGTGGCGCACGTCGGCGAGCAGCACGATCAGTCTGCACGGCGGTTGGGCGATCGGCCTTTCCCCGCTCTTTGAGAGATACCACTTCGACCAGCGCTTCCACTCCGGACAATTCATCCACACGCAGACAGCTGCCGGCGCCGACACCATCGTGCGGTACTTCGTGCCCGGCAACGCGCCGACGCGTGCGGGCAGCTTCGGTGTGACGACGCCGCAGTTCTCGAATTTTTCGGCTTCCGTGTCGGTCAATGCGGGCACGAGCGCCGATTTCCTCGAGCACGCGCCGTCGAGGCTGATATCGGTCACCTCGACTGTGAACTGGCGTCCAAGCCGGCAGCTGCGCATCCAGGCCATCTATGCGCACCAGCAATTCAATCGCGATCGCGACGGCTCGCTGCTCACGCTTGCACGCATTCCGCGCCTCAAGGGTGAATACCAGCTATCGCGCGCAATTTTCCTGCGGCTCGTCGGTCAGTACGATGCGCGCCAGGTGTCGGCGCTGCGCGATCCGCGGACGGATCTGCCGATCCTTGTTTTCAACTCGGGCAACAAGACGTACCTGCCGATCGCCGCTTCGCACTCCAACAACGTGCGTCTCGACTGGCTGTTCTCGTACCAGCCGCGCCCGGGCACCGTTGTCTTCGCGGGTTACGGCAGCAGCCTGACGGAGGAAGACCCGTTCAACTTCTCCGACGTACGGCGGGTGAACGACGGATTCTTTTTCAAGGTCAGCTATCTCTTTCGAATGTAAGGAGTGCGCATGAACCGATTCGTCGTCGCGGCCGGCCTGGCACTGTGTACTACGCGCGTTCATGCGCAGAGCTTTACAACGAATGATCCCGTCATCAGGCGTATCTGGTCCGAGGGCATGGACCACTCGCAGACGTACACGCTCGCGCAGACGCTCATGGATTCGATCGGCTCGCGTCTGACGGGGTCGCCATCCATCAAAGCGGGAAACGACTGGCTCGTGTCGAGATACACGAGCTGGGGGATCACCGCACGCAACGAGCAGTACGGCACCTGGAGCGGATGGCGGCGCGGACCGACGCACATCGATCTGCTCGCGCCGCGTGTGCGCTCGCTCGAAGGGACAATGCTCGCGTGGAGTCCGGGCACGAAGGGGCCTGTCGATGGCAGCGTCGTGATTCTTCCAGACGGTGCAGACAAAGCTGCATTCGATGCGTGGCTGCCGCAGGCAAAGGGCAAGTTCGTGCTCACATCGATGATGGAACCCACGTGCAGGCCGGATCCGAACTGGAAGGAGTTCGCGACACCGGAATCGTTTGCACGCATGCAGGCGCAGCGCGACAGTTCGCGGCGTGCATGGGCACAACGGATCGAGAAGACGGGTTCGACTGCGCGCGAATTGCCGAAGCGTCTCGAGGGACCAGGCGTCAAAGGCATCATCACGTCGCTCTGGTCGCAGGGCTGGGGCGTTACGAAGGTGTTCAATGCACGCACGACGCAGGTGCCGACAGTCGAGCTGAGCTGCGAGGATTACGGGCTCCTGTATCGCCTGTCAGAGCACAACCAGGGCCCGCTCGTGCGCGTGGACGCGACGTCCGAAGCGCTCGGCGAAGTTCCTGTGTTCAACACGATCGCGGAGATCAAGGGGTCGACAAAGCCGAACGAGTACGTGCTGCTGTCTGCGCACTTCGATTCGTGGGATGGCGGCTCGGGTGCAACGGATAACGGCACCGGCACAATTACAATGCTCGAGGCGATGCGTATCCTGAAGTCGGTGTATCCGAATCCGAAGCGCACGATCATCGTGGGGCACTGGAGCGGTGAAGAGGAGGGCCTCATCGGATCGCGCTCTTTCGCAGCCGACCATCCGGAGATCGTGAAGGGTCTGCAGGCGGCGTTCAACCAGGACAACGGCACAGGCCGCATCAGCACCATCGCAATGCAGGGCCTGCTCGGTGCAGGTGAGCACTTCGCGGGCTGGCTCAGCCGTGTGCCGCTGGAGATCACGCGCAACATCCAGCTGCAACTCCCCGGGAATCCGGGCAACGGCGGCAGCGACTACGCGTCGTTCATCTGCTACGGCGCACCGAGTTTTGGACTGGGCTCCAATTCCTGGGAGTACGGCACATACACATGGCACACGGGTCGTGACACGTTCGACAAGATCGTCTTCGACGACCTCCGCAACAACGCGACCCTCGCCGCCATGCTGGCATATCTTGCATCGGAAGATCCGAACACGGTTTCGCGCGAGCAACGTGTATTTGCGCCAGCGCCTCCTGTTGCTCCGAATGCACCGCCGCGCGCTGGACCTGCGCCCGTGACTGCATGGCCAACGTGCCAGACGCCGCCGCGTACATCGGCTCAGAACACGCGTTAGCCGCCAACCGCTAACCATTTCTTCCATTCTGTTTCGGCATCGCCGATGGTGAGCAGGTTTTGGTTGCGTACGAGGGGCATGCGGAGGAGGAGGGGATCGTCGGCGAGTTTTTCGAGCCAGCGTGTTTCGGTGTAGTGTGAGTGACCGAGGCCGGTTGTCTCGAAGTACTTCGATGTGCGGTCGATGAGTGCTTCGGTGCCGAACTTCTGCACGAACCTGCGCAGCTCACCCGGGGAAGCGGCGCGTTCATTGAGGTCGACGAAGTGCGTCTTGATTCGGCGCTCCGCGAAAAAGCGGAGCGCCCTGCGCGTTTCTGGACTCTTTCTTGTGCCAAAGATCTGTACTTCCATTGTTCAGCGAATCTGTCGCGCTGCGATTACGCGCTCGGAGGTCAGGCGCCGCTGTTTGCCGAACCAGGCGCCCGTGAATGCCATCAACGGTCCGAGGACCATATAGATGAGTCCGGCCATTGATCCGCTGTGCAGGAACGCGGCAAGTGCAATTGATGTGAGTCCTACTCCCACCTGAAACATGTTGCTGACGATGCCTTCGCG
>JBBQYT010000260.1:0-4494 GCA_038208385.1 Longimicrobiales bacterium
GGCAAAGTCTGGCAGGTCGGTCGCGCTAGCGCAGCCGGCTTACCAGCGGTAGTGGGCAAAAGCCTTGTTGGCTTCGGCCATACGATGTGTGTCTTCCTTCTTTATGATGGAGCTGCCTTCGTTCTTCGAGGCAGCCATCACTTCAGCGGCGAGGCGGTCGGCCATCGTCTTCTCGCCCCGCTCGCGGGCGTATCCGATCAGCCATTTCATCGCCAACGCATTGCGGCGCTCCGGACGAACTTCGACCGGCACCTGGTAGGTGGCGCCACCGACACGGCGGCTCTTCACCTCGAGGACGGGCTTCACGTTGTTCACTGCCTGCTTGAAGACGTTCATCGCAGCCTGACCGGTCTTCTCTTCGACGATTCGCATCGCCTCGAAGAAAATGCCTTCCGCTGTCGACTTCTTGCCGTCGTACATCAGGCTGTTGATGAACTTGCTCACCGTCGTCGATCCGTACTGCGGATCCGGGGGAACCTCGCGCTTAACTGACCGCTGTCTTCTGCTCATACTTTACTTAGGCCTTTTTGCGCCGTACTTGGAACGGCTCTGACGACGGTCGTTCACGCCACTCGCATCGAGCGTTCCGCGAATGATGTGGTAGCGCACACCCGGCAAATCCTTCACACGACCGCCACGGATCAGCACGATCGAGTGCTCCTGCAGGTTGTGGCCTTCACCCGGGATGTATGCGGTGACCTCATAGCCGTTGGTCAGACGCACACGAGCAACTTTACGCAGGGCCGAGTTCGGCTTCTTCGGCGTCGTCGTATAAACGCGCGTGCAGACACCACGCTTCTGCGGGTTGCCCTGCAACGCCGGCGCCTTGTTCTTTCGTACGACCTTTTCGCGGCCCTTGCGGACGAGCTGATTGATAGTCGGCATGCAGCCTGAGTCCTCGGTTCTACGTTGGAATCTGGTCTTCTGGAAATACAGCGGCGGGGACATATGGGCTGGCCCCGCCTGGCCTGGGGAAGAGGTTGGCTTTTGCCGCCGCTCAATTACGAGCGCGGGTGCCGAACATTCCATTCAGACCACAGACTTGATAAGGTAAGGGGGTCGGGGGGTCCTGTCAACCCGGCGGGACAGCGATTTATCGGAGTTTCCGTACCTTTTTCAGCCGGGCCTCTCGGCCACGGGTCGGGGAGGCGAACACGCCAGAAGCGCCATCGCCCTGCGTTCTGACACTCTCATTGCCGCTTGCCCGATTGCGCGGGCGTCCGCACGTTGCAGGGCGCCTAATCACTAACCTCGGAGGGAGGTTCCCATGCGCACCAAGTACGCAACGGCGGCCACATGCGTGATCGCGCTCACGCTCATGGCCGGCTGTAAGTCGGAAACGAAGAATGAGACGTCTGCAACAGTGGACAGCACAGCTGCGGCGGCAGCGGCTCCCGCGCCTGCACCCATTCCCGCCGCACCCGTCAACGTGAGCCTGGCGTCGAAACCGGGGTCGAAGGTGACAGCGGAGGCGACGGCGACGCACGGGCTGGATTCGGTGACGATCGTGCTGAATGCGTCCAATCTGGACGCGGGCAAAAAGTACGAGGCCCACATCCACAGCGGCGAATGCGCGAAGGGGGGGCCGGTGGCCGTTCCACTCACCGACATCGTCGCGGGGGCAGACGGTAAGGGGAGCAGCACGACGGTGGTGGCGTTGAGCAAGCTGTCGGTCGACAAGCCGGCGTTCCTGCAGATTCACGCTCCAAACAAGAAGCCAGCGGCCTGCGGCGACTTGCCGGCGCACGGCGAGCCGAATGCGAGCACGGCTATGGGAACATCGTCCACGGCCGGCGCAGCATCGGCCCCATCTCCGTGATCTCAGCCTGACAACGGCACGAAGGGGCGACGCAGCTGCGTCGCCCTTTTTTTTGGCGCGACACGTTTGTTGACAACGACGATGCCGAGGGCAGCATTGGGACGAATTCCGAAATCATTCTTCCGAGGACCAATGCAAAAACGACTGGCTCTTGCTGCCCTTGGCGGGTGTCTGTTGCTGGGCGCTGCGCCTGGAACGGCGCAGACAGTGATCCTGCGGTCGAAAGCCGTTCTCGACGTCGAAGCCGGGAAGCTGATCGAGCCAGGCATCGTCGTCATTGAAGGCAATCACATCACGGCGATCAATCCGTCACAGCTGCCCGCCGGCGCACAGACCATCGATCTGGGTGATATGACGCTCGTGCCTGGCCTGATCGACATGCACACGCACCTGACCGATGACATCGAAGGTGACTGGACGACGCGCCCGGTGCGAGAGCTGCCAGCGGACTTCGCGCTGCGCGGCGCGCGCAACGCGAAGCGCACACTCGATGCCGGCTTCACTACCGTGCGCGATCTGGGCGCAGCCGGTTTCAGCGACGTCTCGCTGATGAATGCGATCAACAAGGAGTTCGTCGATGGGCCGCGCATGTTCCCGGCTGCGCACGCAGTCAGCATCACGGGCGGACATTGCGACGTGACGGGCTTCGCGCCCGGTGTGGAGGAGATGGGACCGGAAGCCGGGGTAGCCGATGGCCGGGAGGCAATTTTGCGCGCTGTGCGCTACCAGATCAAGCACGGCGCGAAAGTCGTAAAGATCTGCGCGACGGCGGGAGTACTTTCGTTCGAGGGTCCGGTCGGCGCACAGCAGATGTCAGAGGATGAGATGCGCGCGGCGGTCGAAGAAGCGACGCGGCACGGCCTCAAGGTGGCTGCGCATGCGCACGGCACCGAAGGAATCATTGCAGCAATCAAGGCAGGCGTCGCATCGATCGAGCACGGCTCGATGTTGAACGATGAAGCGATTGCTCTGATGAAGCAGCATGGCACCTACCTCGTGCCGACGTCCTACGTGGCGCAGGGCATCGACATGAAGGCGCTGCCCGCGCCGATTCGCGCAAAAGCCGAATACGTTCTTCCGCTCGCGCGCGAGAGCCTGCGCAATGCAATCAAGGCTGGAGTGAAAATCGCATTCGGCACTGATGCGGGCGTGTATCCGCACGGTCAGAATGCGCACGAGTTTGCGTTGTATGTCGAGCGCGGGATGACACCGGCCGAAGCTGTGCGGACCGCGACCGTGAATGCTTCCGACTTACTCGGGGTTAAGGATCGAGGGCAGATTCGAGTGGGGATGCTGGCCGACATCATCGCTGTTGCGGGGAATCCTTTGGTTGATGTTCGAGTTTTGGAGGACGTGCGGTTCGTCATGAAGGATGGGAAAATTTATAAGAGGCCGGTTGTAGGGATTCAGGTTAGGAGGCCGGCGTCGTAGGCTTGCCGTTGAAGGGTTGTATTCGTTTGGTGGATCAACGCTGGCGAAGTGATGGCGCGTGACGGGTTGGAATCGTACGCATAACACAGAGGCTGCCATGGAAACCGACATCCGGATCGTTCTTGTGATCACCGCCCTATTCGCCGGCACGCTCCCGGTCGCGGCACAACAGCGGCGCGCGAACGGCCCCGTCGATGGAGCCGAACTCGCCCCGCTCGACACCGGTCGGGTCAGCATTGGGACGCGCGCGCCCGATTTTACGCTCGAGACCAAAGAGGGCGGCTCCTTTAGCTTGTCACAGCTACGGACCCGAAAGAACGTTGTGCTTGTCTTCTATCGCGGCCACTGGTGACCGTACTGCACCCATCAGCTCGGTGAGCTGAAAGCGTTGTTGAATGAACGGCAGGTGCGGGACGTGGAGATCGTTGCGCTCGCCATCGATCCCCCCGCGCTGTTGCAGAAGATGGCGGACCAGATTTCGGCGGACGGGGTGAAACCCGAATTTATCTTTGTGTCCGATCCCGGACACAAAGTCATCGATCGTTATGGACTGTTGAATCCGAGCGGCAAGGGTTGGCCGCACCCGACAACGTACGTGATCGACAAGAAGGGGAGGGTCCGCTGGAAGTTCACGGAGGTCAACTATAAGATCCGTCCGACGAATCGGATGATACTGGACGCGCTGGCAGAAGTTGAGCAATGAAGTGATGCGACCGTTCCGCCTGCGCTGGCCTGTCACCCTGATCGCAATCGTGACGATTGGAATCTTTTTTTATGCCTATGCGTCCGGCCGTCGTGAAGTGGACGCGGTTGGGCGGACCAATGGGCGCGTGGCGCCACGCTTCGTTGCTTCGACTCTCGGCTCGCCGCCGGCACCACGCACACTGGCCGACTTCGCAGGGCAGCCCATGCTCCTGAACGTGTGGGCCACCTGGTGCGATCCGTGCCGCGAAGAAATGCCATCCATGCAGCAGCTTTACCGCGATTACCGCAGCAAGGGGCTACGCATTGTGGCCGTTAGTATCGACGATGCGGGGAGCGATGACCTCATTCGGGATTTCGTAAAGGAACACAGTCTCACATTCGACATTCTGCACGACTCTCAGAGTGCAATTATGGAACAGTACCAGGTACGTGGCGTGCCGCAGACGTTTCTCATTTCGCGTGGCGGCAGGATCGTTGCGACGCGATTTGTAGCGAATTGGTCTAGCGCGGGCAGCCGCGCTCTTGTCGACTCGTTGGTC